>NZ_JBFTQI010000105.1:0-10805 GCF_056398925.1 Pedobacter sp. 01T416_2 | reverse complement strand
AATATGACTAAAGCAAGTAAAGAGGATGACATAACCAAATGGAAACAAGTGCAAATAAAAGAAGGCTTTAATTCTG
The DNA here is from genome assembly GCF_056398925.1 of Pedobacter sp. 01T416_2. NCBI lineage: Bacteria > Pseudomonadati > Bacteroidota > Sphingobacteriia > Sphingobacteriales > Sphingobacteriaceae > Pedobacter > Pedobacter sp. 01T416_2. Next base: position 10,729 of record NZ_JBFTQI010000105.1, on the reverse strand, counting down.
AAATTGCAAAAACTTTTGGTATTAATGCTTTGCCTGGTAATATCCTATTAAACGATAAAAGGCAAATAATAGGCATTAATGTTTCTGATCAAACGTTGGAGCAACTTATCTTTACAAAATAATTCGAAAGATAAGTTTTTGCTTTTAAATCTTCACCAACGCATCAACCAAATCCTGAAAACCAGGCCTGTTTAATGGTGATGCAACTAAGCAGGCGTCTCTTAAGGTACCCAAAGCATTCGAACACGTTTCGCTTACCGTTTCGTTTTTTAACGAAAGTAAATCATCGAGCAGGTAACCATAAGCGCTCACTTCTATCCGCTCTAAAGCGGTGGCAAGTGTAACCTCAGCCTGATCATAAAAACTTGCAGCACCAAAATCGCCGAATAAAGTACTGCCCTCATCATCAATCAGGATATTGTGCGCATATAAATCGCCATGCATAATCCCGGCCTCGTGCAATTGCGCGGCTAAGGAGGCAATGGTTTTGGCAATACTCAGCAACTGTTTTTCCGACAGCTGCATAGCTTCAGGGAAAACATCCCTTGTACAACTTTCTAAACTCGGCGGATTACCCAGGTTATAAAAATGATGAGGAATGAGGTCCATCACCAGTCCTTTTTTATCTTCAGGGTGCAGGGCAATCTGCCCGATTAAATTAACCAAACCAGGGTGGTAACCCGCAGCAATGTAGGCCGTCATTTCATCTTCCGGCAAGCCATCGCTGGTTACATTGCCCTTAAATAATTTAACGGCTACCTCCTGGGTTTCATCACCAATAGTCCGGTTTGCTTTCGAAATAATACCCGATGCGCCTTCACCCAATAAATGGTTAATTTCTAAATCGTGCCAATTAATTAACGAAAGTGTTTCTACAGCAGGAGTTTTACTAAAGTTGTTCCCGGAAAATGCAATCCACGAAAGTTTAGGCATCATGGCAATCCATTGTGGCAGCTCATGCAGTTTATTAGCAGCAATCCGCAGTAACGATAAATTTTGGCAATTACTTAATTCATCAGGCAATTGCACCAAACGGTTGCCCGATAACATCAGCTTTTGCATCCGCGTACACTGCCCAATCTCTTTTGGCAATTCGGCAATGTTATTGTTTGTTAAAATCAGCCAGCGAAGATTAGGATTCAGTGATTTTGCAGGCACCGTTTTAATCTGGTTAGATTTAAAACCTGCAATATCCAGCAAAGGGCAGTCGGCCAATTGCTCAGGCATAACCGTGAAAAGGTTTTCTGAACAGAAGAAAATCTTCAATTTCTTTAAACGGCCAAAATCTGCCGGTAATGCACTTAATTTATTAAAAGATAAATCCAGCACCTCCAAAGTATCGGCCAACTCGAATATTTCGTTTGGAAACTCGGTTAGGTTTTCAGAAATTTTTAACGATACTGCTCCTTTAAGTTCGCCACTTTGTAGTGCTAACAGGTTTTGCATAGGTATACTGGTTTTAATTATTTGGAACGAAGATAAGGCTATATATTTATTTTAAAGATCAATGCTATGTTCCACATAAATTTGGTTAAGAAAATATTCATCATGCGATATGACTAAAAGCGTTCCCTGGTATTCGTTAATGGCCGCTGTTAAAATTTCTACATTCTGGATATCGAGGTTATTGGTAGGCTCATCCAATATAATCAGGTCGGGCGATTGGTTGCTGATGGTTAACGAACAAAGGATCAACCGCATTTTCTCGCCGCCACTTAAGGCCGAACAAGGTTTGTTCCAATCGGTTTTGCCAAACAAAAACCGGTTTAAACGGATTTTTACTTCATGCTCCTGCAATGCACCAGAGTTATATTGCTGGGTCTGTTCGTCAACTGTAAGTTGATTATCGATCAACGAATAATCCTGGTCAATATACATGGAGCTAATGTCTGCTTTGTTTAAACTTCCCACCAAGGGCTGGAGCTGCCCCAAAATAAGCTTGATCAAGGTGGTTTTGCCCGATCCGTTCCGGCCCCTTATCACGTAACGCTCAGCACTAAAAATCTGAAAACTAAGCGGCTCCTTCCAAAGTAGTTGATCGTGAAAAGCAAAATTGACCTCCTTAGCCTCAACAATACTTTTCCCTTTGTGCAGCCTGGCTTGGTTGAAACCGATCTTCATTTTGTCTGCATCAGGCAGCACAGACCTGAGCAGGCTTAATTCAGCAGAAATATGATCGAGCTTTTCGGTATGCACGGCCTTTAATTTTGCTGTACTTTTTTCTGCATTATTTTTTAACGTATTCATCGAAATGGTCGGCAATCCAGCTTTTTCCTGTTTTTTCTTCCCTTTGGCATCAAGCTTCTGCTGCCGCTCGATCGATTCCCGCTCCACTTCTTTAGCTTTGCGCAACGCTTTTTCCTTTGCTTTTAAATCATTGTTCAAAGCAGTATTTTCAATTTTCTTTTGCGCAGCATAGAAATCGTAATTTCCGCCATAAATGGTTATTCCCCGCTTACTTAGCTCGCAAACTTTCTCAATCTGGTTCAATAAAGTACGGTCGTGACTCACCACCACCAAAGTTTTCCTGGTCAATCGGATATAATCGTACAACCTGTTTCTGCCTTCCTGATCCAAATGATTGGTCGGTTCATCCATCAAAACAATATCCGGACGGTGTATCGCGATGCCAGCCAAAAATACGCTGGTTTTTTGTCCCCCGCTTAAACTTTCCATTTTTTGGTTTAAGTCTAAACCCTCCAATAGCCAATAACTCAAAGCTTCCGCGCAACGTTCCTCAATGGTCCAGTTATCGTTGAGTATAGTCAAATTTTCGTCGGTTACTTCTCCGTTGAGGATTTCGTTCAATGCTTTTAGTTTATCTTCAATCCTGAGTGCCTGCGCAACGGTAAAATCATTAAACTGACCAAAAAGCTGTGGCACATAATAAGGCACCGATTCCGTTTTAACATATCCGGCAGTTGGCCTGAGTTTACCCGACAAAATTTTTAAAAGTGTCGATTTCCCTGCCCCATTATGACCAATGAGTGCAATTTTTTCGTATTTGTTAATGGTAAGATTTAAGTCTGAAAACAGTAAATCTCCATTAGGATGGATGTAGTTAGCCCCTTGTAGAATAAGCATAAATTTCTTTTTTTATTGTAAATAATTGCAGGAACGGATCCGCTCTGCTGGTTATCTATTTTCTGAAAAGAAATGAATCTTACATGTATGGGGTGTTTTGGTGATGCTGCAAAGGTAAGGAATTTTTGCATTTTGCGAAAGGCGGGTGGTGTGGATTAGTTAATTAGTCCATAGTCTTTAGTCTGAAGTCGGTAGTTTGAGGCGCGAAGCGAGCTTGTACTGCGCAGAGTTAAAAGTGAAGGATCTTTTTAATTAACCAAAGACATAGAAGATCATACAAGCTCAATAGCTTTATATTTTCTTAAATCCTTTAAATGGTAAAAAACTTTACGCCCAGCTCTGCAACCTTTACGCCTTCACTCTGTTCCTTTGCGGTTAAAAAATATGGATGATGGATGATGGGGGAGGGTTATGTCTGAAGTCATGAGTCGAACAACGTGTCATTCACCAATATTTTTATTGAACCATATAAGACATAGAAGGTTCATATAAGCTCAAGGATCTTATATTTTCTTACATTCCTTAAACGGCAAAGAACTTTACGCCTAGCTCTGCGGCCTTTGCGCCTTCTCTTTGTGCCCTCTGCGGTTAAAAAAAAAGAAAAGATGGATGAGGGAGTTTAGTCCGAAGTCGGGAGTCTGGGATCGAAGATTGAGTGGTGAAAATTTTGTTTTAATCGTTCCAATTGTCATCCTGAAAGCATTGAAGGATCTTTTTCCGATGTTACACCTAATTAGTAAAGATCCTTCGTTACGCTCAGGATGACAATTTTGTACTCTTCCACCCCCTATCTCTATATTATCGTTAGCTCTTTATAGATTTTATCTATATAAATTTAAATTTGCATTAGAAATTTAATCGCATATATTTACAAAAAACTTTAGGGGTGCCTACGTGCTGAGAAATACCCTTTGAACCTGATGCAGTTAGTACTGCCGAAGGGAAAAGTGAAAGCAATCTTACATTGCTGTCTTTTCGATCTCCATTTTGGGGCAATCTCTATAGTTTTTCCAATTTTTTAAAATATGGAAGTAACTATAAACAATCAAAACTATCTGCTCAACGAAGCCTGTTCCATTGAACAGATGCTTGCTGTTGTCATTTCAACCGAAACAAACGGCCTTGCCATTGCCGTAAACCAAACCATTATTCCCAAATCAGACTGGGCAACCCATGTATTAAATCCAGCCGATCAGGTTATACTCATAAAAGCCACGCAGGGAGGATAATAGAATGAATAAATTTTGAATGATTGAATGTAAAGCATAGCCAATTCACTCCTTTCTGTCATTCAATCATTCTCTCACTCAATAACTCTCAATCCCTCATTCAATCACTCATTCAATCACTCAATAATTGATTCTACTGATATGAAACAAGAAAAAACACCGAACCAAGAGGTGATCAGCCGCAGTCCTTTTCCGGCCTCACGCAAAATCTTCGTACCTGGAAAAATCCATGATATCCAGGTGGCCATGCGCGAAATCAGTTTATCGGAAACCAAAATCCATAATGGATTTGGATTAACCGAGCCTAATCCGCCTGTTACGGTTTACGATACCAGCGGACCATATACCGATCCTAATGTTGTTATTGATGTAAAAAAAGGCTTACCGCGCCTAAGGGAACAATGGATTAAAGAAAGACTTGATGTGGTAGAACTTGCTGAACTATCTTCTGCTTACGGACAACAGCGCCTGGCCGACGAGAAGCTTGATGCCTTACGCTTTAATTTCACTAACAAACCCTACAAAGCGCAAGTCGGTGCCAATGTATCTCAAATGCATTATGCAAAAAAAGGCATCATTACGGCCGAAATGGAATATATCGCCATTAGGGAAAACCAACAGATCGAACTGTTAAATGCGCAATTGGGCGATCAGCACGATGTAATGAACCACCAGCACCAAGGCAATAACTTTGGCGCAAATACACCAAAAGGCTACATCACACCCGAATTTGTAAGGGCAGAGGTAGCAGCTGGCAGGGCGGTAATTCCCTGCAATATCAATCACCCCGAACTCGAGCCCATGATTATTGGCCGAAACTTTCTGGTAAAAATTAACGCCAATATCGGTAACTCGGCCGTAACCTCTACCATCGAAGAAGAAGTAGAAAAAGCCGTTTGGGCCTGCCGTTGGGGGGCCGATACCATTATGGATTTATCAACAGGGAAAAATATCCACGAAACCCGCGAATGGATTATCCGCAATTCGCCTGTGCCCATTGGTACCGTTCCTATTTATCAGGCTCTAGAAAAAGTAAACGGAAAAGCCGAAGACCTCACCTGGGAAATCTTCCACGATACTTTAATTGAGCAGGCCGAACAGGGCGTAGATTATTTTACCATCCATGCCGGTGTACTGCTCCGTTATGTGCCTTTAACCGCTAAAAGGATTACAGGTATTGTTTCGCGTGGCGGATCCATTATGGCCAAATGGTGCCTAGCCCATCACAAAGAAAACTTTCTGTACACCCATTTTGAGGAGATYTGCGAAATTATGAAAGCGTATGATGTGGCCTTTTCGTTAGGTGATGGTTTAAGGCCTGGCTGTATTGCCGATGCAAATGATGCTGCACAGTTTTCGGAGCTCGAAACGCTTGGCGAACTCACTAAAATAGCCTGGAAACACGATGTACAAACGATTATAGAAGGTCCTGGGCATGTACCCATGCACCTGATTAAAGCCAATATGGAAAAACAGCTCGACCATTGTGGTGAAGCGCCATTTTACACTTTAGGCCCTTTAACTATCGATATTGCGCCAGGTTACGACCACATTACCTCAGCCATTGGCGCTGCCATGATCGGCTGGTTTGGCACAGCGATGCTCTGTTATGTAACCCCTAAAGAACACTTGGGCCTGCCAAACAAAAAAGATGTTAAAGACGGTGTAATTACCTATAAAATTGCCGCACATGCAGCCGATTTGGCCAAAGGCCATCCAGGTGCGCAATACCGTGACAATGCTTTAAGCAAGGCCAGGTTCGAATTTAGGTGGGAAGATCAGTTTAACCTCTCACTCGATCCAGATACCGCAAAAGAATTCCACGATGAAACCTTACCTGCAGAGGGTGCCAAGATTGCACATTTCTGTTCCATGTGCGGCCCGAATTTCTGCTCGATGAAAATTACGCAGGATGTGAGGGAATATGCCGCAAAACAAGGTGTGGAAGCAGAGGCGGCTTTAGCACAGGGCATGCAGGAAAAATCGAAAGAGTTTACCCAAAAAGGAAGCGAAATTTATTCTTAAACCGCTATGGAATTGATTGTAATTGCCAAGCCTACTATTTTTAAAGAAGAATGTCATCTTGTAAACCAGCTTTTCGAAGCCGGTTTACAGATTTTCCATTTGCGCAAGGAAAATGCCGATGAGGCCGGTTACCGTAAAATTGTGGAAGGGATTTTACCGGAATACCATCCCCGCATTGCTTTACACTATTTCCATGCGCTGGCAAACGATTATAACATTAATAGAATCCACCATACTGAAAGCTTTAGAAAAAATATTACGCCTAATACCCCGCCGCCACAAAAGCATATATGGAGCACATCTATTCATCAGTTATCAGCTATAGATCGCATTAGGCCATACCAGTACAGTTTTTATGGCCCGGTATTCAACAGCCTTTCCAAGCCAGGTTACATGGGGGTTATTCCTCCAGGTTTTCATTTAAACAAGCCTAACAGCAATACAAAATTAATCGCTTTGGGTGGTATTGGCTTCAACCAGATCGATCAGGTAAAAGAAATGAATTTCGATGGTATTGCGCTATTGGGCTGCATCTGGAACGATCCCGCTCAAGCTTTAATCAATTTTAAAAAAGCACAGCAACATTGCCTTGCTTACCATCAACCGTTTTAAAAACATCGCTATGATTTACCCATTACAATATATTTCGCAAGCACCCCGAACAGGTACCCATTTAGATGCCATTGAGCAGGTGCTCCAAGCTGGCGGAAAGTGGATCCAGCTGCGCATTAAAAACCAGGCCGAAGCCGAAATCCTGCCTTTTGCAAAAGCCGCGCAGGCGTTATGCGAAAAGTATGGTGCCAAACTTATCGTAAACGATTTTCCGCACCTGGCAAAAGCCGTAAATAGTTATGGCGTACACCTGGGCCTGCAGGATATGCCCATTTCCGAAGCCAGAAAAATTATCGGCAAACACCAGATTATCGGCGGTACAGCGAATACCTTCGAGCACATTTTGCAAAGGGTAGCAGAGGGTGCCGAGTATATTGGCCTTGGGCCCTTTAGGTTTACCCGGACCAAAGAAAACCTGAGCCCGGTTGTGGGCTTAGCGGGCTACCACAAACTAATGGAAAAAGTACGAAAAGCTGGAATTAACACCCCCATTATTGCCATAGGTGGCATTGAAGCAGCTGATATTCCTGCTATACTCGAAACTGGGATTTACGGAATCGCCATCTCGGCAGCGCTCACCAACCAAACACAAACGGCTGCGGTTATTGAAGAAATCAACAGCAAGTTCAGTATTCATTCGATTTAAAAATTACAGATATGTTAACCATAGCAGATCAAACCTTTAGCTCTCGTCTCTTTACCGGTACCGGAAAATTCAGTTCTGCCAAAGAGATGGAAAGTGCCTTAATTGCCTCGGCCTCCGAACTGGTTACCGTAGCGCTCAAACGTGTAGATTTAAAAGGCAAGGACGACGATATCCTTCATCACCTTAAATATCCGCACATCAATTTATTGCCCAATACCTCTGGTGTGCGCAATGCAAAAGAAGCCGTTTTTGCCGCTCAGCTGGCACGCGAAGCCTTAGAAACCAACTGGATCAAACTGGAAATCCATCCAGATCCGAAATACCTCATGCCAGATCCGATCGAAACCTTAAAAGCCACTGAAGAGCTGGTTAAACTCGGTTTTGTGGTTTTGCCTTATATCCATGCCGACCCGGTTTTATGTAAACGTTTGGAAGATGTGGGCACGGCAGCAGTAATGCCGCTGGGCTCCCCAATTGGCAGTAACAAGGGATTAAGAACGATCGATTTTTTAGAGATTATCATCAGCCAGAGCAGGGTCCCGGTAATTATTGATGCCGGGATAGGTGCGCCATCTGATGCAGCCAAAGCCATGGAAATTGGTGCTGATGCCGTTCTGGTGAACACCGCCATTGCCATAGCCAAAGATCCAACCAATATGGCTATTGCCTTTAAAATGGCTGTAGAAGCTGGCAGAATGGCTTTCGAGTCTAAACTAGGTGCTCAAACACACTATGCTGCAGCAAGCAGTCCACTAACCGCATTTTTAGATGAAGAGCTTTAACGAGGTATTCGAATCCCACAATTGGGACGATACTAAAGCCAGTATTTACGATAAAACAGCTGCAGATGTAGAACGGGCATTGCGCAATACTCAGCGCGATCTGGAAGATTTTAAAGCACTTATTTCTCCCGCAGCGCTGCCTTATCTCGAAGATATGGCGCAGCTTAGCCAGCGATTAACTTTAGACCGTTTCGGCCGGGTAATCCAGATGTATATCCCGCTTTACCTTTCCAACGAGTGCAATAATATCTGTACCTATTGTGGTTTCAGTTATGACAATAAAGTAAGGCGCAGAACGCTCAACCCAATGGAAATTATGCAGGAAGTTGCGGTAATTAAAGGAATGGGTTACGACCATGTTTTACTCGTTACCGGCGAAGCCAACCAGAGTGTGCACACCGATTACTTTAAAAAAGTATTAGACCTCATCAGCCCACATTTTGCCCATATATCCATGGAGGTGCAGCCTTTGGATGTAGCCGACTACGAAACCCTTATTCCGCACGGGTTAAATACCGTACTGGTTTACCAGGAAACCTACCACCAGGATGATTACCGGAAACACCATCCAAAAGGCAAAAAATCAAACTTTCTGTACCGCTTAGAAACGCCTGACCGTTTGGGGCAGGCCGGGATCCATAAAATGGGGCTTGGCGTATTAATCGGACTGGAAGACTGGCGTACAGATTCATTTTTTACGGCCCTGCACCTCTCTTACCTCGAAAAACAATATTGGCAAAGTAAATTCAGCATTTCTTTCCCCAGGCTGCGCCCCTTTAGCGGCGGTTTAGAACCTAAAGTAGTGATGAACGATAAGGAATTGGTGCAACTGATCTGTGCTTACCGCTTATTCAACAGTGAAGTAGAGCTGTCTATTTCTACCCGCGAAACCGTAGCTTTCAGAAACCAGGTGATTAAGTTGGGTATTACCGCTATTAGTGCCGGTTCTAAAACCAATCCAGGTGGTTACCAGGTAGAACCGCAATCTTTAGAGCAGTTCGAAATATCTGACGAGCGCTCGGCGCAGGAAATTGCAGCCATGATCAGAAAACAGGGTTATGAGCCCATTTGGAAAGATTGGGATATGAGTTTGATCCAAAAATCATGTTAATAAAAGAAGAACTGAACCGTTACAACCGGCAGATGATCCTGCCCGAACTGGGCCCCGCCGGACAGGAAAAGCTAAAAGCCGCCAAAGTATTGGTTATCGGCGCAGGTGGTTTGGGTTGCCCGGTATTGCAGTATTTGGCCGCAGCAGGCATAGGAACAATCGGCATTGTAGATGATGATGTGGTAGAATTGAGCAACCTGCACCGGCAAATTTTATATAACCATACCGATATTGGGCAACCTAAAGCAAAAATTGCCGCAGCAAAACTCCAATTGCTTAATCCGCATGTGGGCTTCAGCGCCTATCACGAACGTTTTAGGGCCGATAATGCGGTAAATATTTGCGAGGATTATGATCTGGTAGTCGATTGCTCGGATAATTTTACCACCCGCTACCTGGTGAACGATACCTGTGTGGCTTTAGGCAAAACACTTATTTTCGGTTCTATTTTACAGTTTGAAGGCCAGGTTGCGGTATTTAACCACCAGGGCGGTGCAAACTATAGAGACCTCTATACAGCACCACCAACTGAAAATATTAACTGTGTAGAGGGCGGGGTAATCGGCATTTTACCTGGCCTAATAGGCCTGTATATGGCCAATGAGGCCCTAAAATTAATCTGCGGCTTTGGCGAAATACTTGCAGGCAAACTGATGACTGTTAATGCATTGAACAATGCCCTGCTGGTATTTAAAATTGCCTCAAAAAAACCAACCGATACCGCAAAACCAGCGCCTGCCAAACCCGATAAAGCGCTACCAGAAATCGATAGCACAACATTAGATCGCTGGCTGGAAACCAATGCTGATGAAGTTTTTTTAATTGATGTACGCGAAAGCTACGAACATGAAGACGGCAATATTGGAGGCATCAACCTTTCACTGTACGAACTCAGGGAGTCGCTTGCAGCTATCCCAAAAAACAAAAAAGTAGTGTGTTATTGCCAAACCGGGCAAAGAAGCAAAATGGCAGTGCAGTTATTGGCGGGGGTTTATGAAGGAGAAGTATATAGTTTGAAGGAGGGGATGTAGTTCAGTTGAGAAAAGTCGTCATCTCGACGAAAGCAACGCGGAGCGGAGAGATCTTTAAACTAGAACTAATTTTTAACCACAGAGGGCACAAAGAAAGGCACAGAGGCCAGCAGAGCTGGGGATAAAGTTTTTTAATATATAAGTCTCTTCTAGGACGCTACCATTGCCAGGCTCCAATAGAAAAGTCGTCATCTCGACCAAAGCAACGC
>NZ_JBFTQI010000104.1:0-10847 GCF_056398925.1 Pedobacter sp. 01T416_2 | reverse complement strand
CAATGACGATTCCTCGCACCCTATTACTGGAAAAAAGAATCTCCTGTCATTCGTATTGATTTTTATACAATAAATTATCCCTCAGGATAACAAACAAAAAAGAAACGGGGATTCCACCCTTAGGCAGTATCCCCGTCATCTAAATTAACGCTCTCACATACATAAACGCTGTAAATAGAATATATTGTGTGCAGCTTAAATTTTTTTTATTTTTTCCCTATAAATGAGTTAAACCTGTAAAACAGGTACGGCTTTATGGTATTTGTTCCGGTACTCAATCGGTGTTAAGCCGGTAATTTTTTTGAAAACATCTCTAAACGATTTTGTGTCTGTATAACCCACATCAAACATCACCTCAGTTATGTTTTTCCTGCTCGATTCGAAACTCCGCTTGGCAGCCTCAATCTTAACCCTTTGAATGTATTCGATTACTGTATTTTTGGTCGCACTTTTAAATCTCCGCTCAAAACTTCTTCTACCCAACGCCAGCATATCGGCCAGTTGATCTACCGTAATCCGATCCTGGTAATTGCCATCAATAAATTCCTGCGCTTTTTTAATCTTCGCATCTTCATGTCCCTTCTGCCCTTGAAACATCATAAAAGCCAGCTGACTCTCGCGATCGATATCAATAGCGAAGTATTTTGCCGCTAAAATGGCGGTATCTCTATCCGTATGTTTTTCAACCAGGTATAAAAGTAAGTTCCAGTAAGAGTTTGCACCACCGCTAGAGTATAAACCCTGAGCATCGGTAATAATACTACCATCAACCAGCTCTACTTCAGGAAACATCTCTCTAAACTGGTTGGCAAACAGCCAATGCGTAGAACATTTCCTCCCATCTAACAAGCCGGTTGCAGCCAGTAAAAATGCACCCATACAGAGCGAAGCTACTTCTGCACCTTTAGCATGATGTTTTATAATCCAGGGTAGTAGCTCCTGGTTAGCTTCCATCGCATAACCTATATTGCCGCTAATGGCTGGTACAAATATAAGATCGGTATGCTCAACCTCATGCAACAGTTTATCGGCGTGCACAGAAAAAAGGCTATTGTTCAACCTCACCTCTTTCGTCATCCCTATAAGCTCAACTTTAAAAAGCGGGAGTTTGCCCGATGCCTGTAAAAACTCGTTAACAGCGGTAAATAGATAGCGGGGATCTGCAATGGCTTCAATCACGGCAGTCTCTGGAATTAAGATAGATACATGTTTCATAATCCAAATATAACGAGGCTAATTGTCGTAAACAACCCCCGCAATTGTCGCTTCTACATATTTAGCTTGTTAATTTCTGCCCGTATGTTTGTGTTGTTAATCGTTTACAGTTGAATCTTTAAAGCGGTAATGCCGATAATGACAATGGAAGAGTATATTTTAAATGAGGATATTAAGGTAATGTGCATTACTGCCGAATCTTTCCCAAACGGAGTTTTGGCGGCACATCAAAAACTTCATGCCCTGTTTCCACTTGATAAGCAACGCAGGTATTTTGGAATAAGCAGGCCTAACGAAAAACGGGAGATTATTTATAAGGCTGCCGTTGAAGAAATAACAGATGGCGAAGCTGAGAAATTTGATGTCGAAGCCTTTACCATAAAGAAAGGAACATTTATTAGTGAAGTGGTTCCCGATTTTATGAAAGATGTTAGCCAGATTGGGAAGAGCTTCGAAAAATTGCTCAATCAATCCAACATTGATCCAAACGGCTATTGCCTCGAAATGTATATTAACGAAACAGATGTGCGCTTAATGGTAGGCATCAAAAAATAAAATCAATTGGCAAGTATAAATTCATATCTCACTTTTAACGGCAACTGCCGCGAAGCAATGACATTCTATCAGGGTTGTTTGGGAGGAGAATTGACCTTCGAAACCATTGGAGAATCGCTTATTGTTGATAAAATGCCCAATATTATGAAGCGGAGTATTATGCATGCTGTTTTGGCTAAAGATGATTTGGTGATTATGGCAACAGATATGGTAGAAGAACGCGGATTAGTTAAGGGGAATTCGATTGCTATGATGCTGAATTGTAATTCGGAAGAAGAGGCCCGGGCTTTTTACCGTAAACTTTCAACAGGAGGGAAGGCATCCCATCCGCTACAGKAAACATTTTGGGGCGCACTTTTTGGCGATTTAACAGATCGCTTTGGGAATAATTGGTTAATAAATTACGATAAAAACAGATACATATGAAGAAGTTAAAAACATGGTATTGGATTGCCACCATTATTTTCGCATTAATGATGATTATGGATGGCGTTGGAGGGATTACTCAACAGGAAGCAGGTAAAGAAGTATTTAAACACCTCGGTTATCCGATGTATCTGCTCATCATTGTTGGTATTGCAAAACTGCTTGGGGCGGCATCCATCCTCCAAAATAAATTTTTTGTCATTAAAGAATGGGCCTATGCAGGTTTTGCCATTAATTTTATTGGTGCCTTTGCCTCCAGGGCATTTGTTGGCGATGGCATATCGCTTTTAATCCCTCCACTTATTGCCCTGGTAATTATGTTTATCCCATACATTTTGTGGAAGAAACTGGCATCAAATGTTAAAATTAGTTAAAACTAAACGGCTAGTTTAGGTTGCGGCTTTTCAGAACCAAATATTGTTAACTTTGGGTATTGTAAACAACCAAACACAATACATGAACCATCATGATTTTTTAGATCCAGAAAAGGATTAATCATGAAGAATCATTACCATTAAAACAAAACACGGATGAAAAAAAGCCTTTTATTTATAATTGCTTTATTATTTACAACTACAGCATTTTCTCAAAATGTGATCCAGCTGTTCAACGGTGCAAACGACTTTTTTAAACTGTTGCAGGAAGAGAAGTTTAAAGATGCCCACGCTTTCTTTGATGATACTTTAAAAACGAAGTTAACGGAAGAAAGTTTAAAGAAACTTTGGGGAGATATTGGAACAAAATATGGAAAGGCAGAATCGTTAGATGCCGTTCAAAGTAAAGCTCAGGGCGAGTTTTTCGCAGTAACGGTAGAAGGTAAATTTGCCAACGGGGATCAGAACTTTATTTTAGGTTTTAATAAACTACAGAAAATCGTCGGAATCTTCCTCGCGCCGTCTCGAAAAGCGGCCGCTTATTTAAAACCAACTTATGTTGATACCAGTTTATACAAAGAAAAATCGGTATATATTGGGCCGGCAGGAAAACAGTTGGCAGCCATTGTCACCACGCCAAAAAATGCCAAAAATTTCCCTATTGTGGTTTTTGTACATGGCTCTGGTCCGGCAGATATGGATGAATCAGTTGGTGCGAATAAACCCTTTAAAGATTTAGCTGGCGGTTTAGCCTCCAAAGGCATTGCTTCTGTTCGTTATGTAAAACGGACCTTAATCTATCCGAATGAATTTAATAAAGCATTTACAGTAAAAGAAGAAGTGCTGGATGATGCAACTGCAGCTATTGCACTCGCAAAAACTGTTGTTGGCGCTAATCCTAAAGCTGTTTATGTATTTGGCCATAGTTTAGGCGGAATGCTGGCACCTAAAATGGCCACCATTACACCTGATTTAGCAGGAATTATTTTGGCAGCAACACCTGCCAGAAAACTAACAGATATTATTGTTGATCAGAATAAGTATATGTTCGATCAGGCTAACGATACAACAGCTGCCTTTAAAAAACAACTGGCAGATGCTTATGTGGAAATTGATAAAAGCAGAATTTCGCAGTTGGGAACTACCATAAAACCTGATTCTTTAATTTTAGGACTGCCTGCAAAATATTGGACAGATTTAAATACCTACAATCAGGTTGCTGTAGCAAAAAGCCTTTCGAAACCTAAAATATACGTATTGCAGGGCGGTAATGATTTTCAGGTGGGCAAAGTAGATTTTGATTTATGGAATGCTGCCTTAAGTAAAAAGAAAAATGTGGTTCTTAAATTTTACCCAGACTTAAACCACCTGTTAAGTTCTCAAACCGAAAAGGGTACAATGGCCCAGTATCAAGCAGCGGTAAGCGTGTCTGAAACTTTAGTTAACGATATTGCTTCATGGATTAAGGCCAAATAATATAAAATCGTCTAATCGATAAAGAAAAAGCTCCGACCAAATTCGGAGCTTTTTTTGTGCATTTGGTTTCTTTACATCTTGTATTCGCCTCATTAATTAACAAACAATTCAAAATATGAGCGGTTTAAGTTTAGAGCATCTCATCTTAAATCGTTTGTTATGGCAAAGAATAAAATCACTTTAAAAGGAATATGGGGCATTTTAAAAGCATCGTTTACAGGATTTAATGATCATAAAGTAACGAAACTTAGTGGCTCATTAGCCTATTATACGGTGTTTTCCATGGCGCCACTGCTCGTGGTTATTATTTCTTTGTGCGGTATATTTTTAGGGAGAGAAATAGCCGAAGGACAGGTTTATGCCCAGCTTGAGGGATTTTTAGGTAGAGAATCGGCCGTTTCCTTACAGCAGTTGATCAAGAATGCTTATCTGGATGGGAAAAGCACCATTGCTTTAATTATCGGTATCATCACCCTATTAATTGGGGCAACTACCGTTTTTGGCGATATTCAGGATTCTATTAATACCATATGGGGTTTAAAACCGAAGCCGAAAAGAGGATGGGTGAAGCTGTTGCAAAATCGTTTTCTATCATTTTCTGTAATTATCAGTTTAGGTTTTGTACTGCTGGTTTCGCTAGCGGTTACATCTGTACTCGATGCCTTTAGTGATCGCTTGCAAGCCCGCTTTGCCGAAATATCTGTTATCGTATTTTACATCCTTAATCAAATTGTAACCTTGGCTGTTATTTCATTAATATTCGGCGTAATATTTAAGGTATTGCCAGATGCAATTATAAAATGGCATGATGTAATTGCTGGTGCAATAGTTACCGCTTTACTATTTATGATCGGTAAATTTGCCATTTCACTTTATATAGGGCAGAGCGATGTTGGGAGTACTTATGGCGCAACAGGTTCATTGGTAGTTGTACTTTTATGGACTTATTATTCTTCCATCATTTTATATTTTGGTGCCGAATTTACCAAAGCTTATGCAGTTGCTTTTGGATCTGAAATTTACCCTTCTCATTATGCCGTTACCACAAAAGAAATTGAGATAGAAACAGGAAGTAAATCCATTCAGGATAATCATCCCGAAATTAAAAAAGAAGTTAAGAAAGTTTAAAATTATTTATTCGCCCCAAGCTGTAACGATTAATCTTCTTTGGCCGCCATGGTTGCGGTGCTCGCAAAGATAAATGCCCTGCCAGGTACCAAGCGCTAATCTGCCGTTTCTAATCGGAATGGTTACTGAACTGCCCAAAAGTGCCGATTTTAAGTGGGCAGGCATGTCGTCCGATCCTTCATAGTCATGCTCATAATCGGGATCATTTTCTTTTACAGTTTTATTAAAGAACATTTCAAAATCAACCCTAACCGTAGGATCTGCATTTTCGTTGATGGTAAGTGAAGCAGAAGTATGCTGTATAAAAACCTGGCAAATGCCAATGTTAATTTCGTCAATTTGAGGCAGGGCATCCTCAACCTCATCAGTAATGATATGGAAACCTCTTCTTCGTTCTCTAAGTGCTAAGGCTTGTTGGTATATTTTCATTTGAATTAATTCTCAATGATTTTAATGAAATCCTTTTCGCTAGGTAAAACAGTTAAATACTTACTTGCGAAAATTTGTTCATTGTTTTCTGGAAGTGTATATCTTACAACAGATTCACTTTTATCTTGACAAAGGATAATACCGATCGTTTTGTTTTCATCCTCAAGTTTTACTTCTCTATCGAAATAGTTCACATACATCTGCATCTGACCAATATCTTGATGTTTTAGTTCTCCGATTTTTAAATCAATAAGTACAAAACACTTTAAGATACGGTTATAGAAAACTAAATCTATTTTGAAATGTTTTTCTTCGAAAGTTATTCTTTTTTGACGGGCTACAAAGGTAAAGCCATTGCCTAATTCTAATAAGAAATGTTCGAGTTTATCGATTAATTTTTGCTCTAAGTCATTTTCTGAATAAAAGCTTTTTTCGGGTATACCTAGAAATTCCAGTACGTAGGGGTCTTTTATTAAATCCTTATTTTTTTCGATTATTTGTCCTTTCTGGCCAAGTGATCGTATTTCTTCCTTGTTTTTGCTTATTGCTAAACGTGTATATAATGCTGAATCATATTGGCGCTGCAACTCGCGTAAACTCCAATTATTTTTTATTGCTTCTATTTCGTAAAAATTACGTTCGTTTACATCGGTTATTCTGATTAACTTAAGGTAGTGAGACCATGTAAGTTTGAATTGCGGAGACAGTGTCTGCTGATTTATAGATTTACGGGATACTGTATCGGCAATTTCTTCATTTTTGAATTCGTCAAGGGCTGTCTGATCTTTTCCCAATTGCGCAGACACTGTCTGCGCAATTGAATAAGTTAAATAAAACTGGCGCATTTGTTCTAAATTTCTTTTCGAAAAACCTTTGCCAAATTCAGTACCTAATTTTTCAGAAAGTTCATTTAAAATTTGTTTACCATATTCTGCTCTTTCTTTCCCGTGTTGCTCTTCTTCAACAATCATTCTGCCAATTTCGAAGTAAGCAGTAGCCATTGTATTGTTAATGGTTTGTGCTACATTTTGCCTCGCTTGGTTAAGCAGTTCAATAATCTTTGTATATAAATTTTGCTTTTTAACTTGCATTTTATCTTATAGATTGAGAGAATGATTTTTTTACTTTAAACTGGTGTTAACTTTTACTTCAAAAACTCTACATTCCATATTTTCTCTGCTTTTCTGCCGATCAGCCAAAAAGAGGCCGCCAGTACCGAAAAGAATAAAGCTTTATGCCAACTGTCCCAGAAGTATTCGAAATAGCGTGTATAAAGATTAATAAAGAGAAAAGTAATGCCGAACTCGCGGGCAATGTCATCACGGTATTTTAAACCAAAGAGCGTACTTGCTACACAGATAGCTCCTGAAATTAATGCCCAATAAAATAGGCTTAGCTGTCTAACCTTGTACCATTCTTCTAAACTGGCAAAATTGCCGAATACGGATAAGGCCCAAAGCGAGACAAACAAATAAACCATTCCTGCGATATAAGTAACCTGAAAGAAGTTGTGTGTTTTGGGGAAAGCTTTCATAATAAACGACGCTGCGGTTAATGCAGCGCCAAAAACTACAAAGCGCAAAGGATAATTCATGCCAAGGAAGTAATAATTCCAACGGCTTAAATAACCTGTTTCAGTACCAAACCAGGCACCTAAAGATATCAAAGCAAAAATCCAGATTAAACGCGAATTGAATATATAACCTAAAGCACCATAAATGAAAACTGATATTAGGATAAGGATGGAGAAATTGCCAGATCCATTGTCTAGTGCCTTCCCGAAATAAGCAATGGCATTTGCGGTAAGTAAAATTGCTGAGAAAACGATAGCTTCATTACTAAACTTTAAATGGGCCAGTTTCTTTTTTCGCTTAAAACCTAAAATATAAAGCCATGCTGCCAATCCGCCAGAAACAATAGCAATTACGATGTTTGGTGTATTGTAAACCCGTTTTAAATAGTTCAAGATCGAATTATCAATGAGGAGCGATCCAAGTGCAATAAAACCGCAAGCCAAGGCTACCCAAAAAGCATACTGTGCCAGGCGTAACCAATCGAAGTTTTTGGCTTCATAACTTTTACGGAGTTTATCGCCTGTTTCATCATTAATTAAGCCATCACTTTGCCATTGCTCAATCATATCATCAAGAAACTCACTCTTTTCTCTATCAACTTTCATAGGTTAGGTTATATACGAAGATAGTTTTTTTGGTCGGAAGTCAGAAGTCGGAGGTCCGAAAGTGAAAAAACATACTATCTATGCATCTAGACTCCTGACTTCGGACTTATGACTCGGGACTAACTAAATAACCTCTTTTATTTTCTTATTGTTCCCAACAATCCAAATTACATCGCCGTTATCGAATACAAAGTCTGAGGAAGGATTCAATATCCGATCAGTACCCCTTTCTATGCCAACAATTAATGCCTGTGCTTTTTCGCGGATACCTGCATTTCTAATACTTAATCCATAAACAGGCGATTCGGCATGAACAACTACCTTTTGTAAGGTCATTTCTTTATTCGGGAAATTATTTTCTTCAGCTGTTTCCGGCGCATCAACTTCTAAAAGTACTTTAACAGCAGCCAATTGATCATCAGCACCAATTAATAGCAGTTTATCGTTTGGATAAAGCCGCTCATCTCTTCCCGGTGTTGGAATGTTATTTCTTCCACGTTCTATTAAAGCAATGTTAACGCCATATTTTTCCCTGATCATTAATTCGGTAAGTGTTTTTCCAACTACTTCCGATTCAGGGGAAACAGTGATTTCAGTTAAGTGAGTATCCCAGGGTAAAATGTTAGGTTTTTGATGCTCACGTGCATTTAAATTCAACATGAAACGTCTTTCCAGTTTATCGTAAAAAGACTGCAGTTTCCTGGAGAAGATGACCATACCTAAGATAATCAGGACTAATGCGATTACAGCGGCAATCCAGGTATCAAAAAACTCATACATTAAAAAACCTACAAAGAAAATGCCTAAGGCAATTCTGAAAAACTCGATTGCGATTAACGGCCCCCGGGTATATTTTTTGTTCAGCCAAAGGTGGGAATAGGCTGTTCGCTGGATCCTTCGGATAGATAACGCCCATAAAAATGGCGACATTAAAATGAAGGAAACCACTACGCTGATAATAATAGAAGTTAAACTATTGGAAATATTGTTCACAATAAAAGGCTGAACGTACCTGTAGGCTAAAAAGATGATCGCAATAATAATCACGGAGTGGATAATGGTATTAAAAATATAAGACCTCAATAAAACCTTCCAATCGCTTAATGTTGTAATTCCTTCGGTACTGGAGCTGTATCTTTCGATCCCATCTAACCATTTTTTAGGTAAAACACGGTTCAAGTACCGGTAAAAAGGTTCAGATAGTTTAATCAGATATGGCGTAGTAAATGTAGTGATCGCTGCTGCCGCTACCGCAATAGGATAAAGGAAATCGCTTGTTACTTTAAGGGTTAAGCCTAATGAGGCAATGATGAATGAAAATTCACCAATCTGCGCCAAACTCATGCCCGATTGTACCGAAGTTTTTAACGGCTGACCAGATAATAACGCCCCTAAAATGGTAAATATAATTTTCCCTAAAATAATCACTAACGTAGCAACGATAATTGGTACAGCGTACTTAACCAGCATTGAAGGGTCGATCAGCATACCGACCGAAACAAAAAATACCGCTGCGAATAAATCCTTTACTGATTTGGTTAAATGTTCGATTCTTTCTGCCTGTGTGGTTTCTGCCAAAATGGATCCCATAATAAATGCCCCCAAGGCAGGAGAGAAGCCCACCTTATCGGCCAGTAATACCATTACCAAACATAACGCTAAAGATACCACCAACATGGTTTCGTCGTTCATTAATTTCTTGGTTGCTTTAAGAAATGAAGGAACCAGGAATATTCCGCCCAAGAACCAAAGTACTAGGAAAAAAGCCAGTTTTAAAATGGAATACAGCATTTCTGTACCTGCCGATTGCTGACTAACCGCCAGGGTAGAGAATAGTACCAATAACAAGATGGCCACCAGATCTTCAACAATTAAAACGCCAAAAACCAGGCCTGCGAACTTTTTATGTTTTAAACCAAGTTCTTCGAAAGCCTTAATGGTAATCATTGTTGATGAGATGGACAAGATACCCCCAAGGAATAAACTATCCATGTCTTTCCAGCCCATTGCTTTACCTACCAAGTAGCCCGCCAGAATGATAAAAAGCACTTTCACGATCGCCGTGATGGAGGCAGAACCGCCAACTTTAACCAGTTTTTTAAAACTGAATTCTAAACCTAAACTGAATAAAAGGAAAATTACGCCTATTTCGCCCCAAATATTGATGCTTTTTGTATCGGTAACTGAAGGGAAAAAATCTAAATGTGAGCCAACCAACAGGCCGGCCAGTATATAACCTAAAACCAACGGTTGTTTAATTCGTTTAAATATGAGGGTGGTTATCCCTGCAGCAGCAAGGATTAATCCTAAATCGGCAATTAAATCGGGTAAATGCATCTATAAAAAATGGGTATTGATGATTAAATAATTTATTTCCGAGTATTGTTACTCGGCATTTTATTGAAAACCCCACATTTGTGGTTAAAAATGAAATTACTTACCAAAAAACATGTTTTGGGTAGAGCATCTTAAACAGGCACCAATAATTATATTTTAATCTCCTGATTACAACTTTTGTATTGATGGTTTTGTTCTTGAAAAAAAGAAACAGCAAAAAAGTGATCAGTACAAACGCACTGGATGATATTTTTATAATTGGACTGTTAATGAAATCTTTTTGCAAACTTTCACTATCCTGATTAAAATCAGAATTGGATTTGATATTTTTTTTGCTTGAAATGAAACTTATTTTGGTGTTTTTTAATGGTACATCATTTCTTTTTTCCTGCGATGCGAAGGCCGCAAAATTAATGGATATAGACAGAAAAAAGATGATGTAAAAAAGCCTCATTGCCGCTAATATAACGAAAATGAGGCTTTTTTGAAAGCAAAATCTGATTTAAATCTGTTAACTTACAGATTCAAAATAAGCTAAAGTAGCCACCTTATCTTTTTGTAACTGAACAGTTAAAGCTTCTAATCCGGTGAATTTCACGTCATGACGCAAGAATTTCAAAAAGTTCATTTTAATGTCCTGCCCATAAATTTCCTGGTTGAAATCGAAAATATTTACTTCAATATTTCTTGTCATTCCGTTAATGGTTGGGCGTTGCCCGATGTAGGCC
>NZ_JBFTQI010000103.1:0-10852 GCF_056398925.1 Pedobacter sp. 01T416_2 | reverse complement strand
CTATAAAGTCCTGCCAAATTGGTAGGACTTTTTTTATATTTAGCGCTGATGAAAATTTACTTTATTCTCTTGTTTTCTGTTTTTTCTTTCGCAGCACTGGCTCAAAATGTTCCTGTTAAATGGGCCACGCAGGAAACTTTCTTCGAAGATTTAATAGGTAAAGATTTACCCGCTTTTAATGGTTTAAGCATCAATAAAAAGCCGTTCTCCAATACCGGTTTAAAAAACCAGGTAGTGGTGATTAACTTTTGGTTCGAAAAATGCCCGCCTTGTATAGCCGAAATGCCTGAATTAAATAATTTAGTGGCTAAATATGGCAAAAAAGCTGTAAGGTTTATCGGGATTACCCATGATAGCCCTGCCAGTGCCAGGTGGTTTCAGAAACGGAACGGTTACAAATACGAAATTGTATCATTAAGCAAAGATGAGATCCGGAAACTGAATATTAATCACGGCTTTCCGTCAAATGTTTTGGTAGGAAAAGATGGAAAGATTATTTATGCTACTGCTAATATTTCCTTTTCTAACCCACAGTTTAAAGCTAAATCGGTACTTTTTGAAGAGAAGTTAAAAAGTATATTAACAGGTAATTAGTAATTTTCGAAAACAGGGACGAAACGATAAAAGCTTAAAGGATATATTCGTCATTAATCGGTTTAACAGGCTCTGGGATCTCGTCTTCTTCGAGCATCTGCAAAAGATTGATCTCTATTGTTCTCGTAATCTGGTTAAGGGGAACACCTGCCGAATTGTTCTCGAAAGGATTAACCAGGCTCATTCCATTAATCTGCGTAGATACAAATACGAAACCAATTAACCAGCCCAAAAATATGGCTGCCGGCCCTGCATCCTGACTGATTACCAGGGTAAATGTTACCACAAATAACCAGATAAACACTTTAGTTAAATAGGTATAAGTGGTAGGGAATATGGTGTTTTTAATGCGTTCGCTCATGCCCATTGAATCAGAGAACCGGGTTAACATCTCGTTAATTTCGATAAAACGAAAACCATCAATGGCATTGGCTTTTGATAATTTCTGTAAATCTCTCGATTGTATATTTAAAATCGCATTATGCGCATTGTTATGTTTTTTTATTTCTTTTAAATCTGCTTCAGATAAATATTTGGTGTAAATTTCGTCTACCGTTCCCCTCAAACTTGCCTTTAAAGCATATAAAAACGCAATGTGCCTGCAAATCATCCGTTTTACGCTTTCCTCATCCTCATCAACATAATTGATCAATGCCCTTGCAAAAGAGCGGGAATCGTTTACCAAAGCACCCCATATTTTTCGTGCTTCCCACCACCTATCGTAAGCCTGGTTATTGTTAAAACCGATAAAAAAGGCGATAGCTGTACCTAAAACCGTTGGAATAATGGATGGAATGGAAAAATGATGCGCAATTAAATACTCGCGTACAAAGTAAGCCGCAGTGCAAGAGGCAATCATGATCAGATCAACGTGCCACGTATTTCTTAAAATTCTACTTAACCTGATGTTTTGTATTAAAAGCATATAATCTGAATGGGAAATAAATTCGTTACGGATGAAAATACAAAACTAAAGCCAAAATGTTTGGTAATGTAACAAATTAAATGACAGACAGTACAGGTTGCCGATTGTCATGCAAATGTTTATCTTGGGAAACCAAATATTCTTATTTCTTATGAGCGACACTTTACCCAAGAACAATATTTTTAAAGTAATCGGTGCATCATCGTTAGGCACGCTGATTGAATGGTATGATTTTTACATTTTTGGTAGCCTTGCAGTTATCATTGGTCACCAATTGTTTCCGGAAGATGCAGGTGCATCTGCCCTGATCAACACTTTGGCAATTTTCGCGGCAGGTTTTATCGTTCGTCCCTTTGGCGCATTGGTTTTTGGCAGACTTGGCGATTTAATCGGCAGAAAATATACTTTTTTGCTCACGTTGGTGCTGATGGGTGGATCGACATTTTTTATCGGCTTAATCCCATCGTACAAAAGCATTGGTTATGCCGCACCAATTTTGGTTTTAATACTAAGGCTGATTCAAGGATTAGCCCTTGGTGGAGAGTATGGTGGAGCTGCAACTTACGTAGCAGAGCACGCACCCAAAGATAAACGGGGCTTTTTTACCAGCTGGATTCAAACTACAGCAACCTTAGGACTGTTCCTTTCATTAGGGATTATCGTAATCACAAAAAACATCTTAGGCGCTGAAACTTTTGGCGATTGGGGCTGGAGAATTCCTTTCCTGCTATCCATTGTGCTCGTTGTAGTGTCGATTTATATTCGCATGAAAATGCACGAATCGCCAATGTTTTCTAAGTTGAAAGCTGAAGGAAATATTTCAAAAAACCCTTTAAAAGAAAGTTTTAACAACAAAGCGAATTTTAAAATGGTACTTCTGGCTTTGTTTGGTGCTACCATGGGGCAAGGGGTAATCTGGTATACAGGTCAATTTTATGCACAATCATTTTTAGAGAATACCTGTAAATTAGATTTTAACGACTCGAGGTATATTTTACTTTGGGGAATCGCTTTTGCCACGCCATTTTTTGTGGTTTTTGGTGCCTGGAGTGATAAGGTTGGCCGGAAATGGATTATGCTAAGCGGTATGCTTTTGGGTATTCTTTTCTATCGCCCAATCTATCAAACGTTTTTGGATGATACCGATTATACAAAAGTTGAACAGACTGATATTTTATCTGCCAGCCCAGCTCCTGTAATATCTGTCTTAATTGCGAACTCAACTGATAGCTTGCGAACGGTTTCTACTAAAATGATGCTTAAAAACGGTGCATCCTTTAATAAGGTGCAAACCGATACGGTTTCTGCAACCAAAGGGATTCTCTTAGGTAAAGAAGTAATAAAAGATAAAGTTTTGCCTACGCCAATATTCTGGAAATTTGTCGGTTTAATCTTCTTCCAGATTTTGCTGGTAACGATGGTTTACGGGCCAATTGCGGCATTCCTTGTCGAACTATTTCCTACTAAAATCAGGTACACCTCTATGTCGCTGCCTTATCATATCGGTAACGGCGTTTTTGGTGGGCTTGTACCATTTATTGCAACACTAATTGCAAGCTTTTCTGGTTCTACGCCATTATCAGGCCTATGGTATCCGATAGGTATAGCGGCATTGAGCCTGGTTATTGGCACAATTTATTTATCGAATAAAAGAGACGAAAATATTAACGACTAGATACGAAGAAGATGAATACGTTAAAGAAATTTTTAGGCTTGGTTTGGATGGTTTTAGGGCCATTAACAATGACATTTTTGTTTATCCAGGCGATAGATAAAGTGGGCTTGACCCATTCAGATATCGAACGTACCAATACCATATTACAATGGGCAATTATCCTGTTTATTTTCCTTCCCATAAGTTTGGGATTGATGATATTTGGCTTTTATGCCTGGAAAGGAGAGTATGATCACTTGCCGGAAAGTTCGGAGGAGTTGTAATTTATAGGTTGTTAGGTAATATCTTTCCTTAATTCGTCTTGCGGTTGATGTTTTTTAATTCATTGTAAACCAACTGCGCAACTGCTTTGGCTCCTTCTGGTTGGAAGTGGGTATTATCTTTTTGCCCTTTTGGATAAGCCTCATATTTGGCTGAGTCTAAATTCATAAAGTAATGTTTGCTTACAAATTCACTGCCTTTTGTTGTGAAAAAACTCGCTGAAAGTGAGGTTAGATCTATAACGGGTGTATTTAATTCTTTGGCCACATCTTTCACCGCTTGTGGGTATTCGCCATGTGCACTGCCCAGTTTACCATCTTTCCAGGGGTAATTGCGGGTAACCGGTGTGATCAGGATCGGTAAAGCACCTTTAGCCCTTGTTTCTTTTACGTACATCCTTAAAAAATCTTTATAGCCCGGAATATCGACATAACGTTCAGGTTTATCTTTTGCCGCATCGTTGTGCCCAAACTGGATCAACACCAGGTCGTTTTTTTGCAAGGTTGATAAAACTTCTTTCCACCTTCCCTCTTCAAAAAAAGTTCTGGTACTTCTTCCCCCTTTTGCTTTATCAATAACCAAAGCGCTGTCGCTTTTAATCAGCCTGTTTAATTTTTTTAAACAGTCTTTTTTTAAGAATTGCTGAAAAACCTGCCCCCAGCCTGTAATGGGATACTTTTTCTGCAGATAACCTTCATCTAAAGTATAATCTGCTACGGTAGAATCGCCGATTAAATACACCTTAACAGGTTTAGGTTTTACAATGAAAGACATCAGTAAAACGGTGCCAAGGGCTGCGATAAGGTATTTATGTTTTTTCATCTTTTTATTTTAATGTTTGTACACGGAACCAATCATATTCGGCAATTCCTGAATCATTGGTTTGGGTATCTCTGGCGGCAAATATTCCCATTTTTGCGCCGATCCATTGGCCTGCCGTGGCCTGGAACTCATCTCCTACATCCGTAAAACGAGTCCCATCTTCACTGTAACTAAACTGGCATTTTGCACCATTAGTAACTTTAATCCTGAAATATACCGAGCCCGATTTTAGTTTGGTAATTTCCTTTTCATTTTCGGTTTTTCCCTTGTCGGCACTTTGGCAAACACCGTACATAAGGTACAATCCGTCTTTTTTGCTTTTAATGCTAATCTGCGCATAACTTCTCCCCATTACTACCAAACCTGTTTTTTCGTTTTCCAATTTTGGGTTAGGTTTAAATAAGAGTTTTGTTGTTGCCATAAATTCATCAGCTGGAAATTTCTGCATCAATAGGTTCGGAACATCCCAAAGGTTTTTGGCATCATCAGGAATTTTCGAAGTGTATAACTTTAATAAACCCCTGCCTGCATCAGTAAATAACCAGGTTGGTTGCGGATTGGCCTGCCATTGCCATTGTAAGCCTAGTTTTGAAGTTTCAAAGTCATCACTTTCTTCAGGTGTTTCAATCGGATAAACCTTGCCCACATTTGGTTTTTTATAGGTGATAACCGGTTCGCCTTTACCGTCGCCATCTGCATCAAGCCCGATAACAGGCCAGTTATTGATCCATTTCATAGGCTGCAGGTGAACTACGCGACCATAAGCATCTTTATCCTGAAAATGAAGAAACCAATCTTCGCCTGTTTGAGTATTTACCCAAGCGCCTTGATGAGGACCATTTACCGAAGATTTCCCTTGATCCATGGCTACTTTTCTTTCATATGGGCCGTAGATGTTTTTACTTCTCAAAATTAATTGCCAGCCTGTAGAAACTCCCCCTGCTGGTGCGAACAAATAGTAATAGCCATTGCGTTTATAAACTTTTGGACCCTCAATGGTTGGGTCGAGTTCGTGGCCATCGTATACAATTCTGCCGGTTTCTGTAGCTGCTGATCCGTCGCTGCTTAATGGCATAATGGCCAACACGCTTTTTATGCCAGCACGGCTTCCTGCGTAGGCGTAAGCAAGGTAGGCCTTGCCGTCTTCATCCCAGAACGGACAGGGATCAATCAATCCTTTACCTGCGGCGACCAATTTTGGTGCAGACCAGGCCCCTGTTATGGTTTTAGCTTTAGTTAAATAAATCCCAAAGTCAGGGTCTGGATAGTAGATGAAAAATTCGCCATTGCGGTAGCGGATGGAGGGTGCCCAAACACCATTACCATGCTGTGTTTTTTCGAAATGCTCAAATGGAGGCTGGCGTTTTAAGGCATGGCCGATTATTTTCCAATTCACCAAATCTCTCGAATGCAGGATCGGCAAGCCCGGGATGGCATCAAAACTGGAGGCGATCATATAAAAATCATCTCCCACCCGGATAGCGTCAGGATCAGAATAATCAGCGTTGATAACCGGATTTTTATACGTCCCGTTACCTAGGTCAGAAACCCAAACTTTAGATATGTACCCACTTTTTGGAGCAGGTTGGGCAAAGGTATTTATGCTAAAACTTAAAACGAGGATTAAACTAAATAGATATTTCATTGTACAATGATGTTTTTAATATTTGGTCAGTTATTTATTTAGCGTTACGTCATTCCCGCACAGGCGGGAATCTTAATGCGGCTTGTGATTGGCATTAAGATTCCCAATCAGGTTGGGAATGACGATGCGTATATTTTATCAAATTAGCCTACTAACAAGGTTAAGTCTTTTTTTATTTTTAGGCAAGTTGTTATTGTGCAATCGTTCCCGACATCGTTTGCAGTGTTTAATCTCTAAAAAACTTCTTTCTGATGGATATTAATGTTTAAAATTGTTCATCATATATTTTAAAAACACGGCTGCGTTACAAAGTTTATACTTTTACGTGGCCGATTTTAATTTAAGCCTAACCAAATTGATATGAAAGCAATCATCTTATTTTTTCTGATAACCTTTTCATCAGCAGTTTATGCCCTGGGTGTTAAGCCCGATTTTGTGGTAGCTGCCGATGGAAGCGGAAACTTTAAAACGGTACAGGAAGCGATACACGCCGTGCCCGATTTCAGGAACAAAACAACCATAATTTTTATCAAAAAAGGTATTTACAAAGAAAAGCTAATCTTGGCGGCCTCTAAAAAGAATGTGAAATTTATTGGGGAGAGCCTAAACGAAACCATATTAACTTATGATGACTACGCCCAGAAGAAGAATGCTTTTGGTGAAGAAAAAGGCACTTCAGGTTCTTCCAGCTTTTATATTTATGGCGAAGGCTTTTCTGCAGAAAACATCACCTTCGAAAATTCATCAGGCCCGGTGGGGCAAGCCGTTGCTGTTTGGGCAGGAGGAGATAAATTAATTTTTACCAACTGCAGGTTTTTAGGCTTTCAGGATACACTTTATACCTACGGAGGCAACAACCGCCAATATTATAAAAACTGTTACATCGAAGGGACGGTCGATTTTATTTTCGGGGCTTCTACAGCCTGGTTCGAAAGCTGCACTATTTTCTGCAAAAAAGCGGGTTATATCACGGCGGCATCAACTGCTGATACTACAAAATTTGGTTATGTATTAAACAAATGCAAAATCAAAGGAGATGCACCAGCCAATAGTTTTTACTTGGGTAGGCCATGGAGGCCTTACGCAAAGGTTGCCTACCTCAACTGCGAACTGCCTGATTTTATCCGCCCTGAGGGTTGGAACAACTGGGGCAAGGAAAGCAATGAGAAAACGGCCTATTACGCTGAATATAAAAGCACTGGCAAAGGAGCCGATCCAAAAAGCAGGGTAAATTGGTCGCATCAATTAACCGAAGTGGAGTATAAGGCCTACATTTTGGAAAACGTTTTCCGTGGGTGGAATCCAGAGGCGAAATAAGTGAGTTAAATATTTGATATACAGGTATTAGTCGGCTGTTTGATGACGATTTTTTGCCTCGTTTTCCGGTAACGATTGCATAGATTTCTCTTCTATTTTAAGTGCAAACAACGTACACTTGTTATTACAATAACCAAGTATAATTTAACAGCACAAATAATGAAACATATTTCTGGTAGTTTATGCCGTATTAAAGTAGCGCTGGCATGCTTAATTTTATCTTCTGCAAGTGCTGCCATAGCGCAACAACAGCAAAGCCTACCCGTTATCCAGCAGGTTAAATTTAAAAAAGATACCACAAGTATTATCAGCTTTGGAGCAAAGGGTGATGGGATTACCTTAAATACGCAAAGCATCAATAAAACCATAGCCAGTGTAAGCCAGAAAGGTGGTGGTGTGGTTTTAATTCCATCAGGCTTGTGGTTAACTGGTCCTATTGAGTTAAAAAGTAATGTAAACCTACACCTTAAACGCGATGCAATCCTTCAGTTTACCGACGACTTTAACCAATACAAATTGGTACAGGGAAATTGGGAAGGTCAACCAGCGTGGAGAAACCAGAGTCCGATTTCGGGTGTTAACCTCGAAAATATAGCCATTACCGGAACGGGGATTATCGACGGGAACGGTGGTGCCTGGCGCATGGTTAAAAAAGATAAATTGACCGAAACACAGTGGAAAACCTTGGTGGCATCTGGTGGCGTAGTGAGGGCTGACGGAAAAATGTGGTACCCATCTGAGAAAACCGTTAAAGGTTCGAATACCAAAAATGCCGGCGTAATTGAGGCTGGTAAAACAGCAGCCGATTATGAAGATATAAAAGATTTTCTTCGCCCGAATCTGTTGGTTTTAACAGGTTGCAAAAAAATTCTTTTAGAAGGTGTTACCTTTCAAAATTCACCGGCATGGAATTTACATCCCTTACTCTGCGAGGATTTGACCTTAAGAAACTTACAAGTAAAAAACCCCTGGTTTGCACAGAATGGTGATGGTGTTGATGTAGAATCGTGCAAAAACGTATTGATTGAAGGCAGCACTTTCGATGTGGGTGATGATGGGATCTGTATTAAATCGGGAAGAGATGAAGCGGGCCGCAAACGTGGCGTACCTACAGAAAATGTAATTATTCGGAATAATGTGGTTTACCATGCCCATGGTGGTTTTGTAATCGGAAGCGAGATGAGTGGCGGTGCGAAAAATATCTGGGTGTACGACTGTTCTTTTATCGGCACCGATATTGGCCTGCGTTTTAAAACTACCCGCGGCCGTGGTGGTGTGGTAGAAAATATTTACATCAACAACATCAACATGATCGATATTCCAGGCGAAGCGATTCTGTTTGATATGTATTATGCTGCGGTTGATCCGGTTCCTTTGGCAGGCGAAAAACGCGAAGCCATTAAAACGGTAACGGTTCCGGTAACCGAAGCGACCCCTCAGTTCAGAAACTTTTACATTAAAGATGTGGTAGCCAATGGCGCTGAGAAAGCCATATTTTTCAGGGGACTGCCAGAAATGAACATCAAAGATATCCACCTGGAAAACGTAACCATAAAAGCGAAGAAAGGCATTGAAATTATTGAAGCCGCTGGCATTTTCCTTAAAAATATAAACGTAATTACAGAAGACACCAGTCCGGTTGTAATGATCCAGAACAGTTCCAACATCAATATCAGTAACTTAAAATACCCTGACAACAGCAAGGTTTTGTTTGACGTATCGGGAGAAAAAACAAAAGGTGTAAAAATTAGCAGAACAGATGTTTCTAAAGCAAAAATGGCCTCACTTTTAGGTATAGAGGTAGATAAAAAAGCACTGGAAATTTCAAAATAACAAACATGAAGAGATCAATTCTATATACAGCAGCTGCGCTCATCGGTTTTTCTATTTTAACACAAAGTGGATTTGCCCAAAAGAAATTGTCAGAACAGTTAACCCTAACAGCGATGGAAAAACTGTTTCAGGATACTACACTGTTAAAAGGTGCCAAAGGCCCTAAATGGACCTACGACATGGGCGTGGTACTGGAAGGTGCCGCAACTGTTTGGCGGAATACCGGCGATGGGAAATATTTCAAGTACATCCAAAGCTCAATGGATGCCTATTTGGATAAGGAAGGAAATATCAATACGTATAAACCTGACGATTTTAATATCGACAACATTAAAAATGGCCGTTCGTTATTATTGTTATATAAGGTTACCGGACAACAAAAATACCTGTTAGCAGCAACTAAATTATACGATCAGCTGCAAAAACAGCCACGTACCCAGGAAGGTGGCTTTTGGCACAAGAAAATTTATCCCAATCAAATGTGGTTGGATGGCTTATACATGGGCGAACCGTTTTATGCGGAGTATGCCAAGCTGATGAAAAAAGATGCAGCTTTCGACGACATTGCCAAGCAGTTTATCCTGATGGAGAAAAATGCCCGCGATGCTAAAACAGGATTACTTTATCACGGTTATGATGAGAGCAGAGCAGAACAATGGGCCGATAAAAAAACAGGTCGCTCAGCAAATTTCTGGGGCAGGGCAATGGGTTGGTACATTATGGCTTTGGTAGATGTGCTGGATAATTTTCCGGCCAATCATCCACAAAGGAAAGAATTAATAGCCATTTTAAACCGTACAGCAACTGCTGCAGTAAAATACCAGGATGCGAAATCGGGTGTTTGGTTCGATATTTTAGATATGCCAACCAGAAAAGGAAATTACCTCGAAAGTTCTGCGTCGAGCATGTTTGTATATGGATTAGCCAAAGGTGTACGTAAAGGTTGGTTGGCACCATCATTTATGGCCGCTGCAAATAAAGGTTACGCAGGCTTAAAGAAAGAATTTGTTGAACAAGCAGGAGCAGAAAGAATAAACCTGACCAAAACCGTTTCGGTATCAGGATTGGGTGGGAAACCTAAATACCGCGACGGAAGTTTCGACTATTACATTAGCGAAAAAGTAATCACCAACGATCCGAAAGGTGTAGGGGCGTTTATCTGCGCCGCTTCAGAAATGGAGATTGCTGCACTCCCTAAAACAGGTGAAGGTTTAACCGTTACGGTTGATAATTTTTTCAATAACGAGTATATGACCGGCCCAACCGGCGATAAAATTCCCTTTCATTACGTATGGGAAGAAGATGATAATAACGGTTTTTCATTATTCGGTAAAGTATTTAATGATGCAGGCGTTAAAACCGCTACCCTTAAAACAGCACCAACAACAGCAAACTTAAAAGGAAGTAACATTTACATTATTGTAGATCCTGATACGGAAAAAGAAACAGCAAACCCGAATTTCATGACTGCCGCACATGCCAAACAGGTTAGCGAATGGGTTAAAGCGGGTGGCGTATTGGTATTGTTATTAAATGATGTTGGCAATTGTGAAATTTCGAAATTCAACGTATTACCAGAAACCTTCGGCATTCATTTTAACGAAGATAGCCGCAATAAGGTTCAAGGCTCAAATTTTGAGCAGGGCGCAGTAAAAATTCCTGTCGGAAATTCAATTTTTAAAACAGCTAAAAAGGTTTACATCAAAGAAATTTCGACGATAGTAGCAAAAAGCCCTGCCGTTTCGGCCTTAAAGGATAATGGTGATGTACTTATTGCAAC
>NZ_JBFTQI010000102.1:0-10865 GCF_056398925.1 Pedobacter sp. 01T416_2 | reverse complement strand
CGCTAAGACTAAGAGAGCTCCAAAGTTTCGAGTAAACTGATGTAAATATCAATCCCTTCTTCAATTTCCTCAATGCCAATAAATTCATCGGCAGTATGAGAGCGTGCAGAATTACCTGGTCCCATTTTAACCGAAGGCATATCCAACCAGCCTAGATCGGAGCTTGTTGGCGAAAGGTAAGTTTTCCTGCCAAGCGAAAGTCCGCTTATCACAACAGGATGAAGCATATCGATAAAAGATGGCTTTAATACGTTTGGCCGCAAAGTAAAATGGCATGAGGTATGATTGACAATGGTATTCACTATTTCTCTTTCGGTATAATTATGGTCGAAACGGATATCTACCGTAAAACTGCACTCAGCTGGAACAATGTTGTGTTGAATACCTGCCCTGATCTCTGTAACCGTCATTTTAACAGGCTGCGGTTGATCGTCCATAATGGGAAACAGATAATTTTTGAACCAGTCGATATCTTTAAGGGCATGGTAAATGGCATTATCGCCCTCCTCCCTAGCCGCATGGCCTGAGCGGCCTTTTGAAACGCAGTCGATTACCATCGAACCTTTTTCGGCAATGGCCATATGCATACCCGTGGGTTCGCCTACAATGGCAAAAGATATTCCTCTAATATCAGGTAATATGCTGCGGATGCCCAATTCTCCTGAGGTTTCTTCTTCGGCAGTTGCCGCAAGGCAGAGGTTAAAGGGAAGATCTTTTCGATCATAGAAATACAAGAAAGTAGCGGTTAAAGCCACCAGCGGACCGCCGGCATCGTTACTGCCCAGTCCGTATATTTTTTCATCTTCTATAATCGGGCTAAAAGGATCTCTGGTATACTGTTTATTAGGTTTAACCGTATCGTGATGGGAGTTTAATAGGATGGTTGGCTTTGAAGCATCTAGGTGTTTATTGTAACACCAGATATTGTTGTATTTTCTAAAAGTGTTTATGCCTTGCAGGTTTAAGAAAGATTCGATCTGGTCGGCAGTAAGCATCTCATCGCCACTGATAGAAGGAATAGCGATTAAGGAGGAAAGGAGTTCGAGTGATTCCTGATAGAGGTGATTAAGATCAGGACCCTCGGTAAGTTTTATTTTACTGATCGTGTTCATGATAATGTGGTTAGGTATTTTAAGAATAAATAACTTCCTGGTAGATCTCAGCTTGCTGATAAACTATGGGTTGTGCATCAGCAAAGTATTCCGGATCGAAAAGCATAGCGGTACAGAGGCAATTGCATTTTTTCTTGCGTGTTAAAATATCGTAGTTCACGCAGCTTTTGCAACCTTCCCAGAAATGCTCATCGTGTGTGATCTCGGCAAAACTGACTGGCAGAAAACCAAGTTTGGCGTTCATCCGCATAATTGCGGGGCCTGAGGTAATGCTAAAGATTTTTGAATTGGGATACAATCTTCTCGACATCTTGAAGATTCTGTTTTTGATGGATCTGGCTACTCCAGAATTCCTGAATTTGGGTGCAACAATAAGCCCCGAGTTGGAAACGAAGCGTTCATCTTCCCAGGTTTCGAGGTAAGAAAAACCTACCCACTCGCCAGTACTAGTTAAAGCAATAACTGCCTTGCCAGCAGCCATTTTCTCAATTACCGAGGCTAAGGTTCTTTTTGCAATGCCTGAAGCCCTTGCAATGGCAGATTGTTCTGTTTCCTGTATAATTTCTTCTGCGTAATGTGCATCGCCTTGATCAGCAATGCGGACAAAAATGATATGGTTATCCATTATGATTTAAATTTTCATGCCAGGCCAATCACAAAGGGAATGCCCAAACCAGTATTAATAACCAGATAGCAGTTTAAACAATGATATAGGCCTTTATTTTTTTTCTTTGGCTACCGTATTTTGAAGGTACATTACCAAAATGGAAGGGTTAATTTCATTATGGAAAACTATTGCCCCATTTAATAATTCAGAGTATTAACAAGCCAAAAAACTTTGCTGCCATAATACACGTATGTTAGTTAAAACCAAACAGACGTATAATGAGGAAGGGCACGGTAATACACATCAATCAATCGGTTGGCTTTGGATTTATACGAGACGAAAACGAACAGGAAATTGCATTTTGTTTAGCAAATCTTAATGAAAATATCGCTGCAGGCGACCTGGTAGAATTCAAAATCGAACTAATGGCACATGGGCTTACGGCCACCAATCTTCGCCTATTATTACTTATTTAAATGTAATTTTCAGATTATTTTGTATATTATATAAAAGCAAGATGATTATTTATCAAAAGAGATCACTTTTTGAACCTAAAAGTTTATAACATTATGCCCAATTCTAACAACAGTTCTTTTGTACTGCCACTTCTCCAGTATATGGAACAATACCATAAGCTTTCCACTAGCCTTATTGCACAGTATGAAAAACATTGCTCATTGGTCATAGTCAGAAAGAATAAATACATTGTTTCCCCTGTTGATAGTAATGCAGCACTTTACTTTGTAAAAAGTGGCATTGTTCGTGGTTTTATAAAAGATGGGACCAAAGATATTACCACCTGGTTTTGTTTTGGGAATAATATTGTAGGCGCCATTCGTCACCCTGATTTACAAGCTAACCACTCTGTAGAATATTTACAGGCCTTAGAAGATTGCGAATTGATCCGCATTCCTTATACTTTAATCGACTATGCGTATTCCCATTTCGAAGAAGCCAACATTATCGGACGAAAACTGTTAGCTGTACATTACTATGCTGCATCCGAAAGATCTATACTGGCCAGAATACCCAATGCATTGCGGCGTTATCAAAAGCTCGCAGAAAGCGGAAAAGTAGACTTAAACAAAATACCGCTCCGCTATCTCGCAAGCTATTTAGGAATGAGATTAGAAACCTTAAGCAGGGTCAGAAGCAAAGAACTGCATAAAAGCGTGCATCGCGATGTTGCCGTATTAATAGAGAAATAGTGGCGCTTTTAAAAAACAAACCCCGTACAATTATTTGTACAGGGTAAAAAATTCTAGTAAAACACGAAGGATTTAACCTTTTTTAATCATATCGATCATCATCGAAATTTCATCTACTGCAGCTTCATTGCTACCATCAAAGCCCATCAGGTTAAATCTGATGTTCCCCACAGGATCGATCACAAATTTTGAAGGAATTCCCGATACTTTATAATCAGTAACGACCTTGTTAATTTTCGAATCAGGATCTTTGGTGTCCATTAACACCTCGAAACTATATTTCTGCGATTTAATATAATCGCTCGCATCCTGAGTTGGGGTAGCTGTTTTCTCCCAGGTATGAATAAACAAAAACTTCACGTTTGGATCTTCTTTATATTTATTAACAGCCATTTGCRTGGCAGGAAAAGAAGCCTTACATGGCCCACACCAGGTTGCCCAAAAATCGAGGATTACCACCTTACCCTTTAAACTGCTTAGTGTAACTTTTTTGCCTTCAATATCGGTTAATGTAAAATCTACAGCTGGTTTATTGATGATTTCTTTATTGAGTTTTTGCTGTAGATTGGCCAGAATCCCTTTTCTGATTTCAGCAGCATAGGCATCGAAACCCGCATCACTTCCCTTTACTTTGATATAAAGTGTTTTAAAGGTACTACTCATTTCATCATTGGCCTTGCCCGATTTTACGGCCTCTTCCAATTTAGTATAAGCCTCCTGATTTCTATTCAATGCCATTAATATTTTGGCGTATTGAAAATTCGATCTCGGAGAAGCAGTTTTTGGATTTTTAGCTGCTAAATCAGCATAAATAATTGCTTCATTATACTTTTTTTGTTCGAAAAGAATCCCAGCATAAGTCATGGTCAACCCTGGATAACCCGATGCGGCAAATTTGGATGAATTTTCGTTAGGTAACTTTCCATCATAATAAGTTTTAGCACTTTCCRTGGCTTTTTTATAATATACAGCTGCATTTTTTAAATCGCCGGTTTTATAAAAAGCCTCTGCAACACCACCAAACCCATTTCCTTTCCAAAAATCTACCTGCAGTTTGTTAATATACTCAATAGCCTTAGCCGCATTTTTTTCTTTGGCATATTCGGAAGCAATAGCCGATACCGCATAATCGTACACGATCAATTCTTCTCCAGAACCCGAAACCGGAAATTTCTTAATCCATATTTTATAGGCATTTTCTTTCGCCAGTGCCGTTTTCTCATCATAAATTTTGCTGGCTTCCTGTGCCCTCGCTCTCGAACCTTTAGGGAACTTCTGTAATTCTACCTGAACAAGCGAATCGGAAGCTTTTACGTTTTTTAACCGGTAATAGTAATTAATGGCCAGGTCAACATCTTTTTCCTGATCTGAAGCGGCCAGTTTTTGTAATTTGGTTGCCAATAGTACTTTATCTGCAGGTTCCTTGGAAGCTACCAGTTTGTCTAGATAAATCCTCGTTGTATCTAGGGGTTTGGTTTGCGCTTTTAAACCGCCAACGCTTCCTAGAATGATGATAGAAAGCAATCCTAACATTTTGTTACTGATATTTAGTGTGCTCATGTGATTAATCTTTAAATAGGTTTGATAATGTGTTATTCAATTCTTCTCCACGTAAATCTTTTGCAACCACTTTTCCATCCTTATCCAATAAAAAGCTTGCAGGAACCGATTTCACACCATATAATGCTGCAGCAGTATTCGACCAGCCTTTAAGTTCAGAAACATGTTTCCATACCAAACCATCATCATTAATTGCTTTCAGCCAGGCTTCTTTTTTGCTGTCTAACGATACGCCTAAAATTTCGAAACCTTTATCATGGTATTTTTTGTAGGCTGCAACTACGTTCGGATTTTCTTTACGGCAGGGACCACACCAGCTTGCCCAAAAATCTACTAAAACATATTTTCCACGAAGTGCAGAAAGTTTAAGTGGTTTTCCATCTACATCATTCATTACAAAATCTGGAGCCAGTTTTCCCGGAGCAGTTTTATTGGTTAATGCTAAACTTTCTTTTATGGTTCTACCGTAAAATGAAGCTTTAACCGCCGGGGCAAATAATGCATACATGGCTGCTGCTTGCTCGGGATATGGATAATTAATAAAGCGGTCTTCCACAATTGCCGCAACTGCTACAGAAGAGGCATTTGCGGTTACATAAGCTTTTATTGCATTTTGGTTAAGCACATCAAGTGCTTTAAATTCATCATCGAAGGGTTTGCGCTGTGCCGGGCTTAAGGTTACTTTACCTTTTTTGTTTGCACTATCTAAACGGCGGTAAATATCGCCAGCTTTTGAGGTTATCGATTTCCAAGGGCCATTATAAAAACCAAAATAAACATCGGTTTCCGGCGAACCGATTACTTTGGCCGTAAACAACGAATCCTTATCACCAACTATCGAGATGTCTTTATTTTCTAAAAGAAAGTTTTTTTGTTGCTTACCGTCCTTAAGTTTTAAAGCATACATTTTAACCTCGGGTACTGTACCACTAAAAGCGAAACTACCGTTAGTAATAACAGAAGAATCCTTAATTTCTTTATCGCCAATGTTATGCGAAAGATAAATTAATCCCGTATCTATCCCTTTTATCTTACCCGTTAATTTATATCCTCTTTGTATGTTAAAAGCACTTGCCACCAAAAGAACCAAGGTAGCTGTTGCTATTAATTTTATTGTCTTTTTCATGATTGATGTAGTTATGGGAGCCAAACAGGCTCCCAATAGTTAATTTTGATAACCTGGATTTTGAGTTAAATTGGTATTAATCAGGATTTGCGCCTGTGGAATCGGGAATAAAACGGAAGTTGATTTCCAGGTTGGTTTTAATGCGCTAATTACAACATTTGCTCGACCAGTTCTTTTTAAATCGAACCAGCGGTGGCCCCATTCTCCAAAAAATTCTACTTTTCTTTCTTGTTCAATGGCTGTTAACATCTGCGCCTGATCTAAAGCAGCACTTACAGCACCTAATCCAGCCCTGCTTCTAACCATATCGATATCTGTTTTTGCGCCAGAAAGGTTGTTTTGCTGTGCCCTGGCTTCAGCACGGATCAGGTATTGTTCGGCAAACCTAAGCGCAACATTATATTCATTGCCAGTTCCAGTGCCTATTTTATATTTGCTTATACCATAGTAGGTTTTCCCGCCAATTGTTTTGCTAACTGTCCAATTGGTACGGCGTAAATCAGTTGCATTTTCAAAGCTTTGATACGTTACATCTGCAAGAGTATAAGTTGGAATTACCGAAGGCAAGGTTACATATGCAGCGCCAGGCACAGAAAGCCCGGAAATATTACCGATCTGCCAGATAATTTCATTACTGGTATTCACAAAAGCCGCCTCTGGTACCGGAAGTGTATAAACCGCTGAACCTATAACCTGTGTAGCCTGTGCTTCTGCATTTATATAATCTTTTTGGTAGAGGTAAACCCTAGCCAGAAGTGCTGTTGCTGCATATTTGTTCACCCTGCCTCTAAAAGTGCCCACATAAGTTGTAGGTAATAGATTTTGTGCTTCAGTTAAGTCCTTTATAATCTGCGCATAAACCTCGGTTGTTGATGTACGGGGCAAAGCTGCATTTTCGAAAGCGGAATAATCGTCTTTTAGTGGCAACGGTACGTCTCCATAAAGATTTACGAGATGGAAATACGCAAACGCCCGCATAAATTTAGCTTCACCCAAAAGCTGATTTTTTACAGAAGGGGTTAAGGTTGTAGAAGCACTAAGGCCGCTAATGGCGTTATTGGCATTTTTCACCAATTGGTAAGTTGTTCCCCATATGGTGTTAGCTGTACCGTTATTATTTGTGATTGAATTATTTGCGAACTCCTGGGTTAACACTACGCTTGCATTATACTGCAACTCATCACTGGAAACCCCCGAGTAAAAAGTAAGTGAAGTAATTAAGCCATTGTTAGCCTGCGAAGAAAAAGAATACAGGCCCA
Source organism: Pedobacter sp. 01T416_2 (assembly GCF_056398925.1). Taxonomy (NCBI): domain Bacteria; kingdom Pseudomonadati; phylum Bacteroidota; class Sphingobacteriia; order Sphingobacteriales; family Sphingobacteriaceae; genus Pedobacter; species Pedobacter sp. 01T416_2. The sequence continues at coordinate 3,993 of NZ_JBFTQI010000102.1, read as the reverse complement.
TCACAACGCTCTGTGCAGCGGCATCTGTTTTAAAAGAATCTTCGAACAAAACCTGAGTTGGCGGCGCCCCCAGTTCTACAAATTTTTTGCAGGAAGAAACAGTTAAGACTGCTGTAAGGATCAATATTTTATAAAAGAAATTTCTATATATTTTTTTCATGATTTTATCAGTTAAAATGAACAGTTAACACCAAATACAATTGTTCTTAGTGGAGGCAATACCTGACTAAGTGTACCAGTACCTAAACCCGGAGGCCCGCCCGGAACAGTTGTTTCTGTATCTAAGATGTACTTGTTCTTTGCCCATGTATATAAATTCTGGCCTTGAATAAAGATGCTACAGTTAGACATTTTAATCTGCTTTAACCATTCGGTAGGCAAAGCGTACGATAGGTTTACAGATCTCAGTTTTAAATATGAGGCATCCCCATATACTGCGTCAGACGATGTGAAATTGTTATAGGAAGCGGCAATTACTGATCCTGCTGTTGCCGATGCTCCMGGTAGGTTGGCACTTGTGCTTGTCGGTGTCCATCTTCCCAGCCAATAGTCGTTTTGGTTGCCAAGTGCGCCTGGTCTGTTATTTACAATTTGCGTAACGCCAAAACGGTGGTTAAATTGAAAAAATATGCCCAGCTCAAAATTCTTATAAGTGAAAGTATTGTTGAAACCTCCGAAAAATGGCGTTCCTAAATCTGCAATATAACGATCGTTTGAATTGATCACACCGTTGCCATCTTTATCTTCGAACATAGCTGTTCCGTTTGTCGGGTTAACACCAAGATAATGATATAGTCGGATAAGGTTAATCGATTCGCCAACCACATATGAAGAAGCATAAAATGATTTTTCAAGATCTGGAAAATCGACAATCTTATTATCGGTAAAAGTGAAGTTTGCAGAGGTCTTCCATGAAAAATCTTTTGTAACGATATTGGCTGTATTTAGCTCAAGCTCTAAGCCTTTGTTTTGGATTGTAGCCGGAAGATTTAATGTATAACTATTATATCCGCTCTGACTGCCTAATGCATTAGAAGTGATCTGATCAGATGATCTGTTTCTATAGTAATTTGCAGTAAAAGAGATACGATCTTTTAAGAAACCTAAGTCAATTGCAAATTCAAGTTTTTTAGTAGTTTCCCATTGGATAAATTCATTTGGAAGAACAGTTACATTTGTTGCAGCATTGCCAAGATAAGCCGTTGCTGAAGAATATAAAGGAAGGTAAATGTAATTGGAGATCTGATCATTTCCCGTTGTGCCATAACTTCCTCTAATTTTACCAAAACTTAGGAAAGAAATTTTATCTTTTATAAATTCTTCATTTGAGAATACCCAGCCTGCGCCAATTGCACCAAAATTTCCGAAACGGTTTTTGGGACCAAATCTTGATGATCCATCCCTTCTAAAGGTGGCATTGAAAAGGTATTTTTCTTTCCAATCGTAATTTAGTTTTGCAAAAACAGCATCATATTTATACTTAACAATATTATTGTACCATACGGTAGTAGTACCTGCAGCACCCAATGTGCCCAACAGCGCCTCATTACTATAATTGGTTCCGGAAAGATAAAGCCCATTCGAGGTGTTTTGTTGGAAACTCGTTCCAATAAGCGCAGTTAAAGTTCCACCGCCAATGCTTCGTACATAATCTAAAGTTGGCTCAATAATCCAGTTTTGGGCATTAAGGTTGGTAAAATCAGCAGAACTTGTTGGGTTGTTTGCCGGGTTTTGAGATGATGCCGGATTTGTAGCCGTCTGATCCAACCTGGTATTGGTATAACCAAAATTTGCTTTGGCAGTTAAGCCTTGTAGTATCGTGTACTTCAAATTGGCATTTGCAATTAAGTTATTGGTTACCCCATTGTATCGCTTTAGTAAAGTTGCCAGGGGGTTAGTGAAATTTGTAGACCAAAATAATTTACCCGTAGCATCATAAAGAGGAAGGTTTGGTGGCAAATTGTACACTGATGAAACATCTCCGGTTGGTATATTGGTATTATCATTAGCATAACTAACAGAAAACGAAGCTGTAAATTTCTTATTCAGCGAGCTATGGTCTAAATTCAATCTCGAAGAGAATCTTTTATCATTATTATCGCCTAAAAAGACGGTACTTTCTCTGCGGTATGCAGAATTGAAGAAAAAACGGGTCTGCTCATTACCCCCAGACATTGAAGCCTGAATTTCATTTACGTGCCCCCTGTTCCCAATAAACATTTTCTGGAAGTCGGTTGAGCTGTTCCTGTCCCATACCGTCAAATCTGGGGCATTGTTGCTGTTCGGCGTTACACCATCATTTTTAAATGCTTCTGTCCGCAGTGCCAGGTATTGTTCAAGATCTAACACAGGGATAAAACGGTTCACCTCTGTAAAGCCAGTATTAAGGTTAAGTCCAATTTTTACTTTTCCCGATTTTCCTTTTTTAGTGGTAATTAAAACTACACCGTTTGCACCTCTCGATCCATAAATGGAAGTTGCATCTGCATCTTTCAAAATATCGATACGCTCAATATCAGATGGGTTGATCATGCTAAAAGGACTCACGCCTCCACTTGCACCAGAAGTTCCGAAAGCATTTAAGTTATCTGTTGCTGGCTGACCTCCATTAAAATTGGTAAATGGAACCCCATCAATCACATACAAGGGAATCCCTCCTGATGAAAGCGAATTCTGCCCTCTGATCTGCACCTGAATGGCTCCCCCCGGAACGCCGTTATTTTGGGCAATCAATACACCCGACATTCTGCCGGATAGTGCTGCCAAGGGGTTTCCAACAGGTTGTTTTTCGATTTCTTTCGCCGTGATAGATGCAATAGATCCTGTACTTGTTTTTCTGGTTGTAGTACCATAACCTATAATCTGCACTTCATTCAGGCTACCAACTGAAGGTTTCATTACAATCTTGTACGAATTTTCTGAGCCGATAACCTGTTCTGCATTCTGATAGCCAATACAAGTAAAAAGCAGCACTTTCGTTCCCTCATCCGGAAGGTTAATTCCAAACTGGCCGTTTCTATCAGTCGCTGTACTTAGCTTATTGTTTTGTTTCAGCAGTATTGAAACCCCTGGAATGGGAACTCCATCTTCATCCACTACAATACCAGAAATCCTGATATCAACAGTCGAAATTTTAACTTCTGGTTTTATCGAAGAAATTAAAATCCTGTTATTTAATTGCGTTATTTTAAAACGTTTGGAGTTAAACAGCACATCAAGCAGTTCCTGAACCGTACGTTTTTGTACCGGGATATTTATTTCCTTTAGTTCTTTAAGATCGGTATTTCTATAAATAAAAATAAAAGGTGTTTGCTTTTGAATTTTTTCAATAGCAGAGAATACACTCTCATTATTTAATCCAATTATAACTTCTGTATTGGAGATCGATTGACCTTTGGTATTAGAAGCAAAGATTAATGAAGAGGTGGCAAAGGTTACTATAGCTAATACAAAGCTTAAACGCATAATCTGACGAATTAGATATCGTGATTTTTTAGAAGCGAAAAATTTCTTACAGGGATTCCCGCCCTCTGCTGATTGTGCAGAAAATTTCATAATTTTAAATGTTTTAAATGATGCCTAAATTGTTTAATACATGCTGTTCCAATTCCAGCTGGAACAGTGCAAATTTTATCTCTCTGTCTTGCAAGGACAGGGAGATTTTTTCATCAGATGTGGAAATAGTAGAGTTCTTTCATGTGGTTTGGTTTGTTTGGTTTTAGTTGATATTTATTATTTAATTATTACAATCCTTGCCCGAAATTAAAATCTCATTGGCTTTGGTTACGTATGCTGCATTATTAAAAGAAGTTATCACCTGCAAAATTTCATCGAGGCTTTCACCCTTTTGAAAAGTAGTGGTAAAACGGCAATTTTTGCCCCGGTCATCTACAAATGTAATTTTGGTTCCAAATCGTTTGGCTAGTAGATCAATGGCATCTTTCATGGTAATGTCTTCAAAGAAAATATCTTTTGCCTGCCAGTCTACAACCT
>NZ_JBFTQI010000101.1:0-10875 GCF_056398925.1 Pedobacter sp. 01T416_2 | reverse complement strand
GTACCAGATGTATATGTAAGTGACATCCGCTTTTTTAAAATTTCTGTTCCAGATGGAATGATCGGCAATTATGCCTGTCAAACTTCAATCGATCAAAGTCATCCATACTTTAATTTTCTGGTGGGGTATTGGCCCGCAACGGATGGTAATGGTAATATCATGGCAGATATAAGTTCTCAGGCACATGATTTTAAATTTCAGGGGACCTATGCCTGGGAGAATTTTAACGATTTAATCTGCCCTCCGGCGCCAGAAACACTGGCCATATTTGTTCCTCAAACATCAGATATACCCGCACAGATTATAAACTGGTTAAAGATTGCCAATAAACAAGCATGGGGGCTTGACGGACGGGTTTGGTTAGATCAATAACAGATTTGCTGATCATTTAAAATATCATAAAATGAAAAAAATTATATATATCGCATTGATAAGTTTAGCCATAGTGGGTATTTATTCTTGTCGCAAATCACAAATAGATGATTTAAAATTGCCAGATCCTAATACCAGGAGTATAACAGGAGAAGGTATTGTTGCCGGAAATGTTTCCATAGATAACGAATACATTAAAGTTCCTTTTAAAATTTCTTTAACTGGCGTTGCAGAAGAGGCCTTTCAGGTAGGTTTAACTTTAAATAACGATACCGTTACGCAGTTAATTAATAAAGGAACCATTACAAATGCAATCCTAATGCCATCTGCGGGGGTAGAGTATCCCAATGTGATCAATGTGGCTTATGGGACCGATAACAGCGAAGGTATCGCTATTGTTCGCCGGTCAGTATTGGAGCGTAATTATGGTAAAAAAGTTGTTTTTGCCTTAAAGCTTTCAGCTCCTGGTAAAGGAAATAAAATTGCTGCTGGCAAATCTACCATTATGGTTATTATCAATACTGCCGATCTGTTAAAACCTACCGATCTACACTATTTAACTTTAAATGGCGGTGGTACCTATAATGTAGTGTACCAGGGCGATTACATTGTGGGCCCTGCCGGGGTAACGATTCCACTTATTGTAAGTTTAGAAAACCAACCATCAACAGCTTTCAATATTAAAATCAAAGAGAACATAGATACCATTGCTACTTTAGTTGGCAACGGAACTTTGCCTGCAGATGCAATACATTTGGCTGCCAAAGATTATAGCATTGATACTTTGGTTCGGTTTGCTACAGGAGCTTCGAGTGCGATCGTCAGACTTCAGATCCCATGGCCGGTTTTTGATGCCAACATTGTTGCAAATAAGAAATTTGCATTCGCCTTCAGTATTGGTGAGGCAAGCAATCATGTTATTCACCCAACTAAGAGTAAATTAATAGTGGTTGTAGATCCTAATGTAAATTTGGATAATAACTCTTACATCACCGGGAACGGTACTGGCTTAACAGCAAAATATTATACCAATACGCAATTGGATCCGGACGACGGACGTGCTCCATTTGTGACAAGGATTGATGAAACCATAAACTTTAGTGGCGATGGATGGCCAGACAATGTAAAAAATGATAGCGGAACTAAGTTAAGCAGGGATAACTTTGCAAGTAGATGGAAAGGCGAATTTTTAGCTCCGGTACGCGGCACATATACTTTCTACCAAACCCGTTGGGATGATGGATCAAGATTATATGTAAACGGAATTCCTTTGGTGAACGATTATACCACCCAGTGGGATAAGGATACGCGTAAGGGTACCATATTTTTAGAACGCGGAAAACGTTATACCATTGAAGCACATCATCGCGAAAACGTAGGTGGGCAACAAGCCTATCTGGAAATTGAAGTGCCAAATATTTTATCAAAAAGAGTAATACCAAAATCTCAATTATTTCCAACACCTTAAATATTAATAAGATATGAAAAATAACACAAAAAGATTATTCAGTATTCTATCTCTTTTAATACTTATTGTAATTACAACAGTAAAGTGTAAGAAAGATGCAGAAGAGATTATTCCTGTGGTAGACGAACCTAAACCAACTGCAGGTTTTTCATTTGCAAGGCCGGATACGGTAAAGTTTTTAGAATACCAGTTTACGGGTTCTTCTACAAACTATAAAACTTTGTTATGGCAATTTGGCGATGACAGTACATCTGTAGCGGTTAATCCAAAACACGTGTATCGTTTTCCAGGTAAATATAAAGTTACTTTAACAACCAGAAATGGGCAGGGCTATTCTGCTGCAAAAGAAGTCTTGTTAAATATTGTAGATCCTAATTTTGACCCAACCAAAATTGGAGAGAATTATATRCAAACCATTGGTGGAATATTCTCTGTAAATTTGGAAGCTGGCGCTGGGCCTAACTCTGATGAAGGATCGAAAAAGCTGGTTGATGGCGATATTACCACCAAATTTTTGCAGGCAGGTTTTGATGGTACGCAGAGATGTACTTTCGAACTTGCAACACCACAGGTAGTTGGCGCCTATACCTTAACTTCAGGAAACGACGCTGAGGATAGAGACCCTAGGTACTGGATTTTACAGGGATCGGTAGATGGTATTCAGTATACCGATTTACATACTGTAACCACTTGCCCATGGGCAAACTCAAATGAAAGACGAGTGACCAAAAGGTATTATTTTGACAACTTTGTAGCCTATAAATTCTATCGTCTTTATATTAAAGCAAACAGGGGAAGCAGGGTTTTCCAATTATCTGAGTGGACCATCAACAAAAAACAGCCTTAGTTTATAAATCTTATACACCCTTTGAAAATACATGGAGCTAATCACTTCATGTATTTTTTTGAGGATCGATTTTAAATGTCACTTAGACAATTAAAAAATCGGCTTCTCTTGCAAAAAGTAAATTATATTTTATACTTTAGTAAAACGTTTAACTAACGTTAAATCTAACCAAAATATACGATCAGATTTCAACACACACAATTATGAACAAAACCAACATTTTAAAATTCTTAGGCATACTGGGCTGCATGTTTGTAGGCGGTTTGCTAAAGGCACAGGAGCGGAAAGCCCCGGCTTATCCCTTAATTACGCACAATACCTATTTTAGCATCTGGTCTAACACCGATAAATTAAACGAATCTGCTACCCAACATTGGACGGGTGCCGACCATTCACTACTGGGTTTGATTAATGTTGATGGTGGTATCTATCGTTTTTTAGGTAAAGAGAGTACCAGTTATAAAACAGTTGTGCCTACTTCTGATGAGAAAGGGTTCGAAGTTAACTATACAGAAACCGAGCCTCAGGGCGATTGGAAAGCTGCAAACTATGCGGCAGGCAACTGGCAAACAGGTAATGCACCAATAGGAGATGATGCTAAAAATGTGAAAACATTATGGAAATCGCATGATATCTGGGTAAGAAGAACCTTTAACGTAGCTAATCCCGCATCAATAAACGAACTGTTTTTAAAAATAAACCACGATGATAATATTGAGGTTTACCTAAATGGGAAGAAAATCTATACCAAAGAAGGCTGGACCAATAATTTCCAATATATTGCCTTAAGTAATAGTGATAAAAGTGCTTTAAAATCCGGACCGAATGTAATCGCCATCCACCTCATTAATACTGCAGGTGGCCGTTTTCTCGATTTTGGTTTAGTAGAAAAGCTAAAAGACAATGCAGAAAAAGTACAGATAGCCAAACAGAAAAGCGTTGATATTAATGCCACACAAACCATTTATAACTTTACCTGCGGGAAGGTTGATTTAAAATTAACTTTTACCTCTCCCTTGTTAATGAACGATTTGGGTTTATTTGCCCGTCCGGTTTCTTACGTTTCCTATCAGGTAAAAGCAAATGATGGTAAAACCCACCAGGTAAAAGTATACCTCAGTGCATCGTCAAACATTGCGGTTTATCGTCCTACGCAAGAAGTTACAGCAAGCAAATACAGCACGGCCAAATTATCGGTATTAAAAACGGGAACGGTTGAGCAGCCGGTTCTTCAAAAAGCAAGTGACGATATGCGGATCGATTGGGGTTACTTTTACGTAGCTGCACCAAAAACCAGCAACGCCATCCAGTTTGTAACAGCCGAAAAAGATGCTGCCGATGCTTTTAGAAAAGGAAATTCAGCTTCAACCGCTAAGCAGGGCAAAATGCTCGCATTAAATACTGTTATCCCGTTTGGAACAGTGGGTAAAGCTGCGGTAGAAAAATATGTTGAACTGGGCTATGATGAAATTTATGCTGTTCAATACTTCAATAAAAATTTAAGGCCATGGTGGAATACCTCAGGTAAAGAAACCATCGAAGCGCAACTAACCGCGGCTGCAGACGAGTATAAAAACGTGATTCAGAAGTGTGAAGCTTTTAACAAAACTTTGTATGCCGATGCCTTAAAATCAGGTGGTAAAGAGTATGCCGATTTATGTGTTTTAGGTTATCGCCAGAGCATTGCTGCACATACCTTGGTAAAGAGCCCGCAGGGTGAAATTTTATGGTTATCTAAGGAAAACAACAGTGGTGGTTTTATCAATACGGTTGATGTAACTTACCCTTCGGCACCATTGTACCTGATTTATAATCCTGAACTGTTACAGGGCATGTTGAATGGTATTTTCTATTTCAGCGAAAGCGGAAAATATCCTCACCCTTGGGCAGCTCACGATCTGGGAACCTATCCGTTAGCAAACGGACAAACTTATGGCGAGCCAATGCCTGTAGAAGAATCGGGCAACATGATTATTTTAACTGCAGCAATTGCCAAAGCACAGGGGAATGCCAATTATGCCAAAGCGCATTGGAAAACCTTAACCACCTGGGTTGATTATTTAACCAAAGAGGGCTTAGATCCAAAAACGCAGTTATGTACCGATGATTTTGCTGGTCATCTGGCCCGTAATGCCAACTTATCGGTAAAAGCGATTGTAGGTATAGCCTGTTATGCGCAGATGGCCAAAACATTAGGTTATGATGATGTAGCCCAAAAATATAGGGCTATTGCCGAAAGTATGGTGCCAAAATGGATAGAAATGGCCGATGCTGGCGATCACTACGCCTTAACTTTTGATAATAAAAATACATGGAGCCAGAAGTATAACCTGGTTTGGGATAAGGTGCTGAAGTTAAACCTGTTTCCGCAAAAGATATACGAAACCGAAACCAAATATTACCTGACTAAACAAAATAGATATGGTATTCCGTTGGATAGCAGAAAGGCCTACACTAAAAATGACTGGATCTTGTGGACTGCTACTTTTGCACCTACACAAAGAGAATTCGAAGCTTTGGTTCACCCGGTTTACAAACACGCTATCGAAACTGAGTCGAGAGTGCCTTTAAACGATTTTTATGATTCAAATACCGGTATCCGCGATAATTTTAAAGCCCGGAGTGTAGTAGGCGGTTTTTACATGAAAATGCTTGCCGATAAATTAGCTGGCAAATAAATTTTACCCCTTAAAATTAACAATTAAAGGCTCTGCATTTTTGTAGGGCCTTTTTTATGTTTGATAAGAGCGCGATCGTCATGCTGTCCCGAATGTTCGGGATCAGCATCTTTCCCGCTATAAAGATCCTGAAATGAATTCAGGGTGACGGCACGAATGGAAAAATGCATAAACTTAATGTAGGGTTGGCCATAGCAATCTATTCCTTAGTCTGTGTTCTCACAAACCGAATAAACAGCTTATGTATACAAGCAAAAAAAGCTATTTGAGTAGCTATTAGAATTAGRAAATGASTGGCYTGTGGTTCTTGGAGGCSRTTRGTCCYGCTTTACGCTTTACTCCGTTGCAATCGTGTTCGCTCCAATCAGGTTTAGGAACAAGGGTTTCTGCACCCAACAACCCCGAAAATGAAATGCTGTTTTGGSCCAATAGCCCYGGTTGCAGCGTTACCCTGCAGCAACGAGGMACGAGGAAGCGAAGCGTATAAGCGTAAAACGGGAAGAAACTTATTGATTTGTACTGGCCTYGCGCTCCAAATGAAAATTGGTGTTTTTAAACTAGGAAATTATCCTATCGGTTGGTGTCTCACCGACCGAAATAAAATCATAGCGTTTGTTGTAAGATTACTTCTTCGGCTGAAATAGCTCATCACAATAATGATTTATCTGATCAAAACTCAAACTCCAGCTGATTACTTTCTGGCTTTTCAATCTCTACATCATCATAAAAACGCGATAAGGTAATGCCCAAAAGCCTCACCTGCGTTGTGCCGATAGCGGCCTCTTCCAAAAGTTTAATCGCTTCAGCATAAATTACCTCTGCTTTGTTTATCGGTTGGGCAAAAGACCGGCTGCGCGTAATCAGTTTAAAATCGGCAAACTTGATTTTTAGGGTTACCGTTTTTCCACTGAGTTGATATTTTTCCAAACGTTTGGCCACGGTTTCACTGATCTGTTTTAACAGATCGTGCATCACCGAATCTTCATTGGTATCTTCCGAAAAGGTATCTTCTGCACCAACTGATTTGGTTTCGCGATTCGACTGAACGGGGCGTTCATCAATACCACGAACAATTTTATAATAAAATCTTCCCGATTTCCCGAATTGGGCAACAAGCTGGGCTTCAGTTAATTTTTTTAAATCTGCACCTGTATTAATCTGCATGGCCTTCATTTTGGCGCCGGTAACTTTGCCTACCCCAAAAAATTTTTCAACCGGGAGTTTTTCCATAAAAGACTCAATTTTCGATGGGCCAATAAAAGTTAAACCATCCGGTTTGTTCATATCTGAAGCTACTTTGGCCACAAATTTATTGATCGATACGCCTGCCGAAGCCGTTAAGTTTAACTCATTTTTAATCGCATCTTTAATGGATTGAGCAATATCAATAGCCGATCCGATTCCGAGCTTGTCTTCCGTTACATCAAGGTAAGCTTCATCCAGCGAAAGGGGTTCTATAATATCGGTGTACCGGCTAAAAATTTCCCTAAGCGCTTTCGAAACCGCGGTATAGGCATCAAAACGGGGGTATACGAAAATTGCTGTCGGGCAAAGCTGGTAAGCTTTACTGCTCGACATTGCAGAGCGGATTCCATATTGCCGCGCTTCGTAACTGGCTGTAGAAACTACGCCTCGGCTATCGGGCTTGCCACCAACTACTAAGGGCTTTCCCCGGTATTCAGGAAAATCGCGTTGCTCTACAGATGCATAAAAAGCATCCATATCGATATGAATTATTTTTCTTAAAACCGGTAGAGTTGAATCAGACATGCAATGATCTAAATTTCGTGATTTTTATCAGGATTATTGATCTAGATTTTTTTTCTTTACAAAATATGGAGAGAGCAATTCGTTTTTATAAAAATGCAAAGCACGAATGGTATGCCGATATACCGGAATGGGGAGGAGATATAGCCGATCTGCAAATGGTAGAGGGTGCCGATGAATTATTGAACTGGATAGCGATTGCCGGGGATGAATGCAAATTACTGATGGCTGATGTGCCTATTGAAAATGCCGAAATTTTAGATCTTGTTTATGTCCGGGAAGAGAATTTGGGCGGTGGTGGCGACTATCTGTTAGAAAAATTTAGAGGAGAATTTAAGAACCATAAACTTTGGCTTTGCCAGGTAACGGAATTTGTTTTTAAGCAATTGCCTGAACGGATTTATTTTAAGGAGATTAGTTAAGTGTGATCATTAAGATTCTATTATGTAAACCTCCCTTACGTTCGTCATCCTGAACTTGTTTCAGGATCCATTTAACTGCAATTCTTTTAATATTGATTCACCATTATTAATTTTTCCCTAACAGGATCATCATGCAAAAGACCCTGAAATAAATTACCTTCGGTGAGCTAGCTTAAGGCTCGGTTTACTCAGTAGCTTTCCGCTTCGCTACAGGTCAGGGTGACGGTTCTAGGTAATATCAAACTAATCTAACAATACCTCTACTTTATTAAGTAAGGAGTCCATCTCGAATGGTTTTTCCATAAAATCATTGGCACCGGCATCTAGCGCAGATTGTCTGATGTCTCTACTGGCCGAGATCATTAAAATAGGGATTTCCTTAAACTGAGGGTCGTTTTTAAGCTGTTTGCATATATCCCTGCCATCGTGTCCACTCATCCAGATATCGAGCATAATTAGATCTGGCTTATTTTTTACTGCATCTATTACCGCCCCGCCATCATATGTAAATTCAACATCATAACCCATCACTTCTAAAATCATCGTCACAGCATCAACAATTCCTTCGTCGTCATCGGCTATGAGTATTTTCTTATTTGCCATTTTGTAAATTTTATTTCATATTGTTTTGTTTTTCAATCGGTAAATGAGAAGATGGTTAAGAGCGTATAATTATTAAAGCGGTAAAGATGCTTTTTGTTTTAAAAAAAATGAATATTTATTTAAACAATTTTACCATTGGCCGATTAAAGATTTTGAGGCTGAATTTCACAGCCGATTATCTGGCCATATAAATTGGACACGAAATGTATAATTTTAAAGCTTATAAAATATTTCGGATATTTAAAGTTTATATTTACAGCATTAATTCAAATTAATTGGGTTCAATGGCCAAAAATGGATAGTATTAATATTAAGAAGTTAGCAGAAGCTTTAAAATTATCTACTTCTACAATTTCGAGGGCTTTTAGGGATAATAGTGACATTAATGCGGCTACCAAAGCGCGTATATTAGCCAAAGCAAAAGAATTAAACTATCAGCCCAACCACTACGCCAGTAATTTAAGGGAGCAAAAAAGTAAAACCATTGCCGTTATTGTACCCGAATTGGCCAATAATTATTTCTCACAGGCCATTCACGGTATTGAACGCGTAGCCAGAGAAAATGGCTACCATATTCTGATTTACGTAACGGATGATGATTATAAAAAAGAAGTAACTTTTATCCGCCATTTGCACAATGGTAGGGCCGATGGTATTGTAATGTCGGTTTCAGGAGAAGCTAACGATCATAATTACCTTAATAAATTTGGAAGTAAAAGGCTGCCTTTGGTGTTTTTCGATCGGATTTACGAAGATATTGATACGCCAAGGGTAATTACAAATGATTATAACAGCAGTTTTCTGGCAACTGAGCATTTAATAGAGCAGGGCTGCAGTAGAATTGCCTACCTGGTGGTGAATAAAAGTTTATCGATAGGTAAAACACGCATGCAGGGCTATCTTGATGCATTGGCTAAACATCAGATTCCTTTCGAAGAAAACCTGATAGTTGATTGCAGTAACAGTTACGAAGAAAATAGCATTATCATTAAAGAGGCGTTAACGCAATTGAAACCGGATGGTGTTTTTACCTCAGTAGAACGTTTGGCCYTTGCCACTTACTATGCGTGTTACGATCTCAATATCAACATCCCAAAAGATTTAAAGGTGATCAGTTTCTCCAGTTTGGAAATTGCTCCTTTGTTAAATCCCTCACTCACTACAATCACTCAACCCGCTACCGAAATAGGAGAGGAAGCGGCTAAATTACTGTTTACTATTTTAGATGATCATGCCGATAAGAACCTACCAAATGAGGTGGTTTTAGAGTCTAAAATTATCAAGCGGAATTCGACCGTAAACGGGTAAAAAAAGCCCTTAAAAAGGGGGTGATTTTCAGCTTAAAATTTTCAAAAATTTTTGTCACTTAGTGTAAAATACGCAGAATTCTGACTTATTTTCGGGAACGTTCCCGAAAGATGTTTGAATTTCGCTCCAATTTTTTCGGGAACGTTCCCGAAAAAAGCTTCAAAAATGACTTAGTGTAATATTTACACTTTAAATTAAAATTTAACATTTTTAATTTATTGATTATCAGATTATTGGAAATTTAAAAATTATTTAATATAGATTTTTATTTGGGGCGAAAAGCTGATTTTTACATTGATTTTCTTGTTGATATTTTGGCCCGAAATATATTTTTTAAATAAATTTTGAAATATCATTAACAGCTGTAAATTAGGCCTATGTGTAAATCACTATAATATTTAACCAAATTTTTATACTTAAACGAGCTTCAAATATGAGAGTATTTTACCTGTTAAAACAGGGGCTTTTGGTGCTGTTAGTTTTTTCAGCATTAATGGTAAAAGCACAAACCGGATCGGTATCTGGTAAAGTGCTTGATGAAACCGGCCTGCCATTACCTGGCGCTTCTGTAGTTGTAAAAGGAACAACAAGAAGTACATCAACAGATGCTAATGGTAATTATAAACTAGCAGGTTTATCGAATGGTTCGATAACGCTATCTGCAAGTTTTATCGGTTATCAAACCCTTGATAAAGCTGTAAGCATTTCAGTAAATGCTACTGTTAATTTTCAATTGGCCCCCGATGCACAAAAACTGAATGAAGTTGTGGTAATCGGTTATGGTACTGCAGAAAAGAAAAACCTAACCGGGTCTATTACCACAGTAAACTCGAAAGATTTTCAGAAAGGTACCATTACTACGCCTGAACAATTGATCCAGGGTAAGGTAGCAGGGGTGAACATTATCTCTAATAGTGGTCAACCTGGAGTAGGTAGCCAAATCCGTATCCGTGGTGGGGCATCATTAAATGCAAGTAACGATCCTCTTATCGTAATTGACGGGGTTCCCTTCAGTGGTAACGCTATTGGTAATGCGCCAAGCCCTTTATCATTGGTCAACCCGAACGATATCGAAACCTTTACCGTTTTAAAGGATGCAAATGCAACAGCTATTTATGGTTCGAGGGCATCGAACGGGGTAATTTTAATTACGACCAAAAAAGGTGCATCAGGTGCACCGGTGTTTAATTTTAGCACCAACAATTCTATCGCCACGGTTGCTAAAAAGGTGGATATCCTTTCTTCAGGCCAGATCCGTGATTTCGTAAATGCGAACCCCAATGCCAGTTATGACGATGGTAAAAAATTTACTTCGTTACTGGGCAGTTCAAATACCGATTGGCAGGATGAAATTTATCAGAACGCATTTTCTACCGATAATAGTTTAAGCATTGCAGGCTCATTTAAAGG
>NZ_JBFTQI010000100.1:0-10920 GCF_056398925.1 Pedobacter sp. 01T416_2 | reverse complement strand
ATAATCAATAGATGAGCGGTAATTCCTGAGCCAGGCGGCCGTTATCGTTTTCTAGCTTAAAGTCCTGAAATCGAAGTCAAGATTCAAAAATCTAGATAAGCCCCGAGGTACGCCTCGGGGCTTATGAATATTCCCGTATTTATAAAGTAAACGAACTTAGATTATTTAGCGTTTTTTGCCGGGAAGGTTCTGCATCGTTTCTTTTAAAAATTCTACTTTTCCTGTATGAACATCGTAAACAGCTCCTACAATTAAAATTTCTCCTTTTGAATATTTGCTGTGCAGTATAGGATCTAAATCCCTTAATACATTTACCTGATCGATCACATTTTGCCTCACGGCATTATTCAACGGGTTTCCAGCCATTTTCGCGGTTTTTGCCACAGCCGGTTTAATTTCATTTATCAAGGTAACTATATGGCCTGGAACATTTTCCGGCCGTTCTACTGCAGCAGCTACTGCGCCACATTCTGAATGGCCCAAAACCACAATTAAGCGGGTATACAATTTAAGTACCGCATACTCCATGCTGCCGTAAGATGCTGCTGATGAAACCTGTCCGGCAGTTCTTATGATAAAAAGATCACCTAGCCCCTGATCAAAAACCACTTCGCTGGGAACCCGCGAATCAGAACAGCCTACAATGGTTGCAAAAGGTTTTTGTCCAAAGCCCAATTTTTTAATAGTTTCTGCACTTTGCCTAGGGCGGGTAGATCTGTTCTCGACGAATCTTTTGTTTCCTCCCATTAGTTTTTTTATTGCAAGGAGTGGATTTTTGAATGCAGAATCACGGTCGACCAGGTAATGGTCATTGTCCCATTTTATGGTATCAGTCTTTGATCGCTTTTCATTTACGGGCGTGGCTGATTTGACATTCTGGGCAGATGCAGAATTCTGCAGGTAAAATAATGTAGTCAATCCCAATAGGATTGTTTTCAGGCTTAAAATCGTGTTTTTCATTTAAAGTAATAAGTTATTTTTTTACGTCTGGTGGTTAAACCGACAGCATACATGCTTAACAGCCGTTATCTATCAGTTAGACTTGAGTCTTTTGACGCAACAATGTTACATTAAATCTATGGTTTTAGCTAATACACAATTGTTGCTTAAGAATAGGATCAGTAGAAAGAATTTGACCAACTATAGGCAAATAAAGTTGGCCTCCCAAGAGCTATTCTTCTGGCAACACACACTAAATAAAAGCTCTATGAATTTGGATGTGCTAAAAGAGGGCATTCAATAGAAATGCCCTCTTTAAAGTGCGGCTTAGTAAAATTGCGCACCACATTATTTTCCCCAGAACGTGTTTTCAAGTTCCTGATCATCAGAAAACAACCATACATTTATGATCTTACCATCTTTTACCTCAAATAGGTCTACGCCTGTCATATCCATAGTCCGATCTTCGATGGTACCGGTGAAGTTAACAGGTAAGGCTGCCATATTGCCATTTACCATCAAGTTCCCGATCGGTTTTAGGGCAAAGGTACCTTGGGTAGCATCCATCATTCCACCCACCATTTTGCCGATTTCCTCGGTACCAGTCTTTAGCCCAGCAAATTGATGCGATCCTGGCTGGTGCCACTGTGCATCTGTGCTAAAGTATGAAAATGCAACACCTATATCGCCTTTACCTAAGGCTTCCAAATAAGCAGTAATAATTTCTTTCGGCATCATAATATTTAAGTTTTTTTTTTGTAAAGTAAGGCTATATATTACTATTGAACAAGTACTTACTGGTTAGTTCGGTACTTACCTGAAGGTTAGATTTACTGGTAATCAGATCAAAAAAAATAGAAATAATTATGCAGTTGAATACAAACTGCTGGCTAAGGAAACTAACCTGTGCTACGCAATTTGAGTAACTTCAAAATCCAATGATTGACTATACGGATTAATAACAATGTTTAAACGGCTCACCTCAGCATCGATCTATCATCTGAACACCTTTATTATCGACCATTAAATATCAATTAAATCTTCTTTTGCTATTCTGGCCTCCAACCTTATTTCGGTGCTTTTTCAAAGTTTACTACCGCTTCACAATGCGCATAGAGAGGCGAAAATTCGCCGCTTGACTTTACGCGCAATAAACGATACATTAAACGCTTGGGGCTTCGTCTATAACGGCCTTTCCAGGAGTACTAACCTTAAAACATTATAAACCTAATTGTCAAAATGTTGGTGTTATTAATGCACTGCAAAATCGAAAGGCTGCCATGTAACCAATCAATAGTTAGTTTCCCCATAGTGCCAAAATTCCAGTTTAGAAACTCTGACTTAGTTTAGTTTGTTGGATTTATCCATTGTTCCAAGTTCCAATGATTTTTAAATGTTTAACCATTTTTCTATCTTTAATTGAGAATTTGCATTCAAAAATATAGAGGTGAGTATTTGGTACCTTAAACAAAAAAAAGATACACAATAAATTGATTTACAAACAGATAAAGGGACAGGTTCGACTCCCTTCGGTTCCATCRAAAAAAGGGTTACTAGAATGTATAACCAGTAGCCATGTGTGGTGTTATTGACATCACTGATTAAGCCTACTTTTAATTTAATTATAAAATTTCTATCTTTACTTAATAGCATTTGCAGTTAAGAAAATTCAGGTGAGTGATTCGGTGAGTCAGTTATCAGAGGAGTCTTTTAAACCACATAGAGCGGAATTTTAAGCTGGGGTTCAGTTCCCCCACTCTCCGCCAAAATGGTTTCAAAAACCAACAAAAGCCTGCAGATCGTATGATAGCAGGCTTTTTGCATTTTAAGGAGTTACAATTTTCGCACGAATTCCGATCTTATAGCTGAGTGATTCGGTGAATAAGAAGATGAATAGTTATCTAAAAGTATTAAAGCAACTGAGATCAGTACGGGTTTGCTAGCTGGATTTTGAAGTTTTCGATTTTTGTATTCAATTCAGTCAATGATTCCTGATTTATAACACCATTATGGACATCAAAATTTTCATAAAACTTCGGCAATGAAAAGACTTCTTTAATATCAGCTCCAAATTGTGGAAAAAACTTCGACGCTTCTGCCATTACATTTCCACCGCCAAACCCACCCGGAGAAGTAGTCATCAGAAACATCGGTTTGTTTTGAAAAACTTTTACATTAATCCGGGAAGCCCAGTCGAAAGTATTTTTGAATGCTGCACTATAAGAGCGATTGTTTTCTGCTAGTGAACATATGATAATATCACAATCCTCAATATTCTTTAAAAATAGGTGTGCCGCTGCCGGGAATCCATTTTTTTCCAGATCTACAGAAAAAACAGGCATTGCATAATCGTTAAGGTCAATCAAATTAATTTCATTCCCTTCAAAACTTTTCAATACAAATTTTACCAGTTGTTTGTTAATAGAGGTAGAAGAATTACTTCCTGCAAATGCGAAAATTTTCATTTTTATATATTTATTACGTTATGAGATTTTGAAAATAATCAGCTTTTGTGCCAATTGTGTCTAGCGTTTCGCCACTTGGTGATGGCATTTAGCGGCTGTTATTTCAATACGCTCTTAAGTTCCACAACATCAAAGTTATCATTGTTTTCTAAAAAATGTTTTAATACCGGAATGTGTCCTTGCCCAAAAATTAAAATAACATATTTGTCTGAAGGTTCAACTTGATTTATAATATTTGAATAAATAGCAAGATTTCTTAAATACCAATCTGATACATATTCTGCTCCTGCAAAATTTTTACCTGCTCCAATCTTTGCCATAAATTTTAGATAAAGTGATAAATTTTTTTTTAATTCTTCGGGTTTATTTATGTGTTTTAAAACTTCGTTTATTGTGCCTTTTTTCAATTGATTATCATAATCATTTTTCATTAAATTTGCCTTGGTCCCTAAATCTTTTAGCAAAAAAAGTTGTTTATTTTCTTTTGCGGTCGCAGCCATTAAGCTATCGTGTGACATTCCATAAAATTTGTCAATACAATTTATATGATTTAATTTTAATTTTTTAGCTAGCCTAAAGCCAATTTGTTCTCTTTCTGAAACGGTAAGTTTATAATGATCTGTTAAATATAAATTATACAAACTGTCGTTAGAACGTTGATTTTCAACTGATCTTTCAATCATTACTTTAGTTGCTTTTGTTTGAGATAGAGCATTAGTTAAGTCTTCTAATTCACTTTGTCGCTTAGCACTAAGAAAATCGTCCGTTTTTAATTCAAATTGATCTGTATGTGGGGTTTCAAAATGAACAGTTCCAATTAATAAAATTTTTGTTTTCTGAGCCTGTCCGAATGCTGTAAGCCCAAAAGTTAAAGCAAAAATTAACGTTATTATTTTCATATATTTTGTTTTGATTGTTACTTTTTTGTTTCTGCGGTATTAATAGCCGCCAACTTAGTTATTCCAGCCATAAAATGGCATCAGTAAAACTTTTTAAGGATACTTTGAACTATAAGTTACTTTTTTGAAGCTAAAAATAGAGATATTTTTAGCTAAATTCGTTGCATAAGATGAAAAGTTAAAAACCCGTCTAGCGCAAGTCTTAGCGCCCACGGCCTTAGCAAAAGCCTGACTTGGGATTTCGTTAAATCAATACATTAATCTCTAAAAAAAATCTCAGCTAGATAAATATAGTGAATGCACAAGTCATCCACCCAGCTGCCTCCCACTAAGACTCGCGCTAGTAAGGGTAACCACCCTAAAAAATTATCTGGTAGAGTAATCTTAGAATGCTCTACTAGATAATATAATCTGAAAAAAAAATCTAAAACGTCGATTACAGATCAGAAACAGGAAATCCTTTAGCTAATTCCTTCTTGCCCTTTCTTATAATCTTCAATTCGCTTCTTATTCTTGTAAATTTCCCTGATTATTCTGAAAAGTTCCCGTAGATGTTGTAGTGGGTAATCCGATTCCCCGCCAGAGAAAAATAAAAAGCCTTAAATCGTAAGACTTGAGGCTTTTCTCGTTTCAAGGGATGGCATTTTGCCCAAATCCCAGATCAATCCCAAAATCCCTAGTTAAATTACTATGATAACACATAAACCAGATATTTTTTTTGTAAATTTAAGTATTGGAATTTCAGCTGCAGCTATTCTGAATTTTCTCCCCGGTTTCTAGTGCTTCCCCTGCAGCCACAAACCATAAATCTCCCTATTTAACTGAATTTTTAAACAATTTAAAAACTATTATCATGCCTAAGTATGTAATTGAAAGGGAAATTCCTGGAGTAGGAAAATCAACCGCGGAACAATTAAAAGAAATTGCAAAAGCATCTAACGAGGTGTTAAGCAAAATGGGGCCACAAATACAATGGGTAAACAGCTATGTGACAGACAATAAGATCTATTGCATTTACAATGCTCCAAATGAACAAATGGTCTTGGAACATGCTAAACAAGGTGGATTCCCAGCAAATTCAATAAGTAAGGTTTCAGCCCTTATGGATCCGATAACGGCGGAATAGAATATTATTATTTTCTGTAAATACACATTCTAGCGCAAGTCTTAGTGCTCCAGCCTGAGCAAAAGCCTGACTTGCGCTTTGATGCAATCACTTAGAAAAAGCATCTAACTAAAGCAGTTAAAGAGCCGGTCTACGACGAAATATTTCATGATATTTTTAGTTTATTTAAAGCTTAATTTTAAAAGCTGATTAAATACCCGCTTGTATTCTATACTAAATCTACTTTATCCTTCAATCTCATCTTCTTTAGGTGGTCTTACAAAATCTAAAAATTCTCTATCTATAACCCCAAAAGACTTAAAATTCACTTTTGCCTCTCGCAAAGAAATTGAATTCGGTCCTCCATCATCATCAATATGCTCCTCCTGATAAAAATCTTTATGCCAAAAACAAACTGGGCAGATCGTTGAAATCGCATCCTTTTCGATCGTAAAAAAACCACAACAAGCACATTTAATTTTATTTTCTGTATCCATTATTTATTTCCATGTATGAACTTGTCGTTGGCAATTAACAGCAAACCAGTTAGCTACTTGCCTGAACTTAAAGGTAGCAACAAATCTATTTATTCCCCACACGTCCATAGGCGCACGCAAGCAAGGAAATGGCGAATTCCGATCAATAAGTAATACCTCCTAATCTTGAGATAGACGAAAAAGAACCGCCTATTTCGAAATGAGTTCGGCACTGCTCATGGTCTTAATAATAAATCTATTGGTCAACTCCTTTTCTTCAGGAAACTGACAATCAAATTTTATGGTATGTTTTCCAGGTTTCAGGCTTGGAATAGCTTGTTTTAAGCTAATTTCTTTAACAAAACCACCTTTTTTGTTGTACATTTTAATGCTGGTTCCATCACAAACCACAGAATTTCCGGCTTCATATTCGCCAGGTAGTTCCAACTTGAAATAACCATCAATTTCAATCCATGGGTTACTGATGCTTCCCTCTTTACCCATAAAGGTTAAGGTAAAATTTAAGGGTTGCTCCGCTTCTTTGTTTGTAAATTCCCACTTAGAAAAAGTAGGCTCTCCTGGTTGAAGATCCTTTTTCTCATGCTCAAATTTGTATTTCTTGAACGGGTAGAGTTTCCAGTTTTCGTTTGTTTTTTCGAGATGAAAATCGTTCTCCGGATTTTTCAACCGGGTAATCTGATCGGCAGAGAAAATTTTCGATCTGTAGGCTTCCTGCCAAAGCTTAACTAAAGCAAGTAACTTACCAGTATTCGGATTTTTCTGAAGATTTTTATATCGTGCTACCAATGCAAAGCCTGCGTTGTAACCCGCAGCCCTGGCCATCATCCATTCAATATCTTCTTCGGTAGTGGTAGCGGAAAGTAAAAACCATCCCAACATATTGGGCATATAATTACGTTCGAGAAACGGTTGGTTTTCTAAACGATAATCGCCCTGAGATTCGCGGAATCCGCCATACCAGGGCTCTCCCCAGTTCCAGTAATGGCAAAGGTGCCAGTAGTAGTGATAGGAACGGCTGGTTCCGTTTACCAGGGTATGTTTGGTATCCTTAATTACCTTATCCGCAAAAATCTGCATACCATAATCGCCTTCACCTGCGGATAAACAACCTTCATGTCCATCAAAATCCATATGCGAAACACCAGTCTCATTAAAGAAACGCCCCAAATTTCCGGCTATTTCCTGTTGCAGTTCAAAATTGGGAAACAAGGTATTATAGGGATAATCGAACAGCATACCTGCCATTTCACCTTTCGGGTGATCAGATGCTTTCGTGCCGTACATTCCCCGCTGGCAATCCAATAATTTATAGGGCGCTTCTGCCGAAACTTCTCTAAAACGGATAATTTCGTCTCCAATTTTTACCGCATGTAACGTACTGGATTTAATATTTTTAAAATACTGGTCGGAAACAACAGGTATTTCGGTGGCGGTTGCGCTTACATTTTCTGTCAACACTGATGAGCCTGTCATCGAAAGGCGCTGGTCAGGAACTGGTGATACATAAGGATCGTTGGTATTGATAAAGGTACTTAAAGTGTGTACCCCAATGCGGATGCCTTTTTTACCTGCTTTATCTACACAGGTTTTCATTCCGGCAATTCCATTTGGAAAAGCAATTGGGTCCAAAATAAAATGCCCCCAGGATTTGAAGGGCCCTTCATGGTATAATGAAACCAGTCCTGCTTGCTGCGTATAATCTAACATGGCATCGACAGTTTTTTCATCAAAATCAGAAATCAGGTAAGCCCTCCCAGTTTCAGGCGATTGCTTGAACCAAACGCCGTTAATAAGTGCGTGTGGAAGGCCTTCTGCCAGTTCGATTGCTCCTATGCGGGATAAAACCTCAGGCTCAGTGCATCCAAAAAGTGCAATTTTGCTGCCTAGTGTTGTCTCGTTCGGAATCGCTTTTACAGGCATTTCCGGGCGCCCCCAAACGGTTAGCTTTCTATYTTTCGAACGATCTAAACTAAAGGCCTGCAGGCTGCTGCCATAAGGTTGTGGAATTGCCGTAGAACCACGCGATTCGTTAGCACCTTCTGAGCTATTTAAAACACCACCAACAGTTTTAGGGTTTAAAGCCTGGATACCAATGGCATATTCCCCATCGCGCACCACACCAACAACTTCGCCAATTGTTTTGTTGATAACAGTTGGATACGGTCCCCAGATTACCGCATTTACCTTGTCTTTCAGATCAATTTTGATCAGTTCGAAAGTTAAATGTGTTTTCTTTTGAAGCACTTTTAACTGTACCGTGATTTTTACCGGCTGATAAACCAAAGAAAGAATCCCTGATTTTAAAGTGGCCTCGTTGGGCTGATACCAATCGTTACCTACCCGGATCTGTAATAAAGAAGCCTTCTCTCCCATTGCCAGGTAATTTTTTCCAGAAATAGGGTTCGAAAGGGCTATTAACTGTCCTTTTGGAGACAGATTGAGATTCAAACCTTCGCTTTTTAAACTGATTTGCTGCGCCGAAGCACTCAAAAATTGAATAAAAAAGATTAAGGCGATAACGGTTCTTCTTTTCATTTGTTCAGTATTAATTTAATGTATGATATAACCGATTTACCGGCCCAACAAAAATTCAGAAACACCCATCGCTGCTAAAGTCACTTTGGCAACAGCTGGTTTGTTTTCGCCAGATTTTAGCTCAGTGATGGATTTTGCTTGCAATGCTTTCCACACAAATTGTGTTTGTTGTACAGACTGTTCGGGATTAAACAAACGCACCACAAAAGTTCCATCGGTATTGGGTGTAATGCTGGTCACTACAATTTTCGGATTGCTTAATTCAAAAAGTGTTGCAGGGAGTGTTTGTTCCTTTTTAACTGGCAATGCAATTAAGGGCTGTGTAAACTCGGTTGCTGCTTTTTCCATTTCAACATCGTTCACCATATTGTGTGGGCGCAAAGCATATTTAAAATGAACCTCACCTTCCTGATCGGCCTTGTAATTGGTATGCCAATAATTGTTCATCACATAACTGAACCAGGTTGAAGTTGGTTGTCCCTCTTTTTTCCATTCTTTATGTTTTGGTGGCATGGTCTGTCGCTCATCAATCATATTTCCTGGTTCTATCAGCGGCATTTCAAGCAGCATCCATTGCAGTCCTTTATCAGCCTTTGATACATCCACCCATCTCCTACCATATAAATAATCCATATTGGAGCCTGGCAACTGATCTTTTAAATAACGCATGCTGCCATAACCGGCATCGATAGTAGTCTCGCTTAAAGAAGCATCAAAGGGATAACCGAAGTGAACTGCTTCTTTCGATCGCACCGATTTTTTATCTAAAATATTCTCGATCAATAGCGCATCGCTCTCAGCATATAGAGACAATATTCTTTCCAGTTTATTGGCGCCTGGTGCATCTGAAACAATCGACACCTTGGTAACAACAGGCCCGTTCTCAATTACTTTTACCTTCACATCCCCATTGCTTACAGCCTCTCGCGGATCCATACCCGGAACATACCAATAGCTATTTAGGCCCTGATTGTTAAAACCACCCGCATAATTGAAATTAGTTTGTGTTTTTAATCCTGTAATACTTCCGTTTACTTTATCCCAGGTGAATCCGATTTTGCCGTTCGAAATCGAATTTTCAGCGACAGCAAACTGGCTTGCTGAAGTACTTGGTGCATCATCAGAAATTTCATAGGTTGCAGTACCTAAAGCAGCTACATCGGCCATAAACACATAATTTCCGTTACTTAGTTTTTGCAATGGCTTTTTGTTGCCAGCTGCATCTTTCACCGATCGCCCTGCTACAGTTCCCGATAATACGACCGGTCCGGTCCGTTTCCAGGATGAGGTATTAAATACCGCAATTTTTTTAGACTGTGGATCGCTTAATGGCTGCAGTAAATTTTCTTCCAAAGTATTGATCTGTGTATCTCCATCGAGCATAAATTGTTTTTTAATACGCCACTGTTCAGTAACAAAGGGCACATCAGGTTCGGTGATGCTGTTGTGCGCACCCCAGGTATGCTCATGGAACATGATAATGTTCGTCCAGGCCTTGTAAAATTTTTGTGCATCATACTGCTTAGGATTCAGCATCGAATAGAGTGTTGTTAATTGCTGCAGACGCAAACTATTGATCCTGTTTTTCCCCTCTTCAAAAGCGGTAGAAACAGCCCCATCTTCCCAGTACGGACTAATATCTCCTTTAACAGTCGGTATCTGTCCTCCGTATCGTTTATCAAAAGTTTCAAAAAGCTTGTCGGTTGTATTGAGTACAATTTTTGGGGAAGCATATTTCTCATTCCATTGTTTTACAAAGTCCGAAATCCCGGTATCAATGGGTCCATTATCTGCCACAATATTGTATCTCCATTGTACCATTTCGTATGGATAGTTCTTGGCTGCAAGTTCTTTTAAATAAGCGGCTATTTTTTTTGGTCCACGATCAAATACACCACCTATTGATGTTCCATGCCAAGAGGAATATCCTTTAGCGCCGGTCCAGAACAATACTTTTTCTTCTCCTGAGGGCGATGTCCACCATACAGGTTTATCGCCCCAGGCTTTCACAAAATATCCGGCCCTATCTCCCAGATAAGGGTGGTCTTCTCCCATAAAATTTGGCCCGCTCGAAAAATATTTTACGCCTCCCTTAGATAAAGCGGTTACGGTTGACCAGGCAAAGCCCGGAATATCCGAAATCATGGCGCTGTTGATTTTAAAGCCAAATTCTTTTCTGAGTTGAGCCGCATAATCTGTATAATGAAACATTTCTTCAGGCTGGCTTAAACCCGTAAGGATATTGGCATACAAGGCCGATAAACAGATGCTACCCTCTTTTACCGCTTTAATAAATTTTTCTTTTTGAGTTGGCGAAGCCTGTTTCATGTAATTTTCAACTGCCCATAATGATTCTATATTCCATTTAAATTTTGCTTCAACAGGATAATCTTTGGTTTTTTCGATCATCTCCAAAGCGTCGTCGATATTTTTAAGGTGGATTTTTAAAACCTCGGGCTGAAGATGGGAATATCCAATAT
>NZ_JBFTQI010000099.1:0-10976 GCF_056398925.1 Pedobacter sp. 01T416_2 | reverse complement strand
GTTTATCACAAAAAATGATGATGGGAAAATAAAAATGTTAATAACTTTCGTTTTTTAACGTCTAACATTTGGATAACATTTGTATAATTAATACTTTTGGTAACCAACAATAAGCCCATGTGGTGTACGTTAATGTGTAAGTGAATACCCAAACATAACTGTATAACATGATTAAAAAATTTTTGTTTTCTACTCTAATTGCTATTTGTACGCTCTCAGCCGCATTTGCGCAAACAAAAACAAAAGAATCTGGTAAAGAATTAAATGATCCCGACAACCTTGCATCACAATATTTTTCGCAGGTTATGGGTGTTGCGGTAGATGCAACTTCGAACTTAAAACTGTACAAGTTTATTTACGAATGGATCGGAACGCCTTATAGTTATGGTGGAAACACTAAAAGAGGGATCGATTGTTCGGCTTTCACTAAAGCGATTTATGATAAAGTTTTCAACACTACCATCAGAAGGAATTCGCGCGATATTTTTAGTATGGTGGATCCACTGTCTAAAGAAGATTTAAAAGAGGGCGATTTAGTTTTCTTTAAGATTAAAAGCAGAAGTATTTCACATGTTGGTATTTACCTTGGCGATAACAGATTTGCACATGCATCAAGTTCTCGTGGCGTAGTAATCAGCAACCTGAACGAGCCTTATTACAGCCGCTATTTTTACAAAGGCGGTCGCGTTTTAGAATCGTTTAAGAAAGAATTTACAGTAGAATAGTTCAGTTAACAGTTGGCCATTTTCGGTTGACAGTAAAAATATATACAATCCTCCTAAAGAAATTTTGGAGGATTTTTTTTTATACCATAAAATCAAGAATGAAGTTTTTCAATACCTTAATCCTTTCTTTCGTCGCAATAGTTATTTTAATTAGCTGCACGAGCAATAATGCACAGATTACCACGCCTGTAGCCAGGCAAGATACGTTAATCAGAAAAATAAAGGATACCATCTCCATTACTGCTGTTGGCGATATTATGCTCGGCTCCGCTTTTCCATCTAAAAGCAACCTCCCTCCTGATGATGCTGTAAACAGCTTCCAGGCGGTTGATAGTTTATTAAAAGGAGATATTGTTTTTGGAAACTTAGAGGGCTGTTTTCTCAACTCAGGCAATTCGAACAAATGTAATGACATTAACCCAAACAACTGCTATGCTTTTAGAATGCCCGAGCGTTATGCCGGGATATATAAGGATGCAGGATTTAATGTTTTAAGCATCGCCAATAACCATGTTGGTGATTTTGATGCCAGGGGAAGAAAAAATACGGCAAGGATTTTAGATTCGCTGCAGATCCATTATGCCGGGCAGGTAAACAAACCTTTTGAAGTTTTTGAAAAAGATAGTGTAAAGTATGCATTCTGTGCCTTTGCGCCAAACGAGAATACGGTATCGATTAATAAAATCGACAGTGCCAAGGCTTTGGTTGCCCGCTTAAAATTGATGGCCGATATTGTGATTGTTTCTTTTCATGGCGGTGGTGAAGGTGCAAGGTTTGAACATGTTCCCCGTAAAAACGAAATTTTTTATAAAGAGAACAGAGGTAATGTTTATGCCTTTGCACATGCAGTTATTGATGCCGGTGCCGATGTAGTGCTGGGGCATGGCCCGCATGTAACCCGGGCTGTTGAAGTGTATAAAAATAAATTCATCGCTTACAGCTTGGGTAATTTTTGCACTTATGGCATGTTTAGCTTAAAAGGCAATAATGGTATTGCGCCCTTGGTTCAACTAAAAATAAATGCGAAGGGCGATTTTCTATATGCAGATATTGTATCAGTTAAACAGGATATGATTAACCGTTTAACTCTGGATGATAATTATGGTGCCTTTAAACGGATTAAAGAATTGACAGATATTGATTTTATTGGCCATCAGCTAAAATTCGCTGATAACAGGATCAGTTTAAAAGATTAATCTTCTGCGACATCAATCTCAATTTATTTCAGAATATTTGTTGTATGAAAAAAGGATTAATACTTCATTATATTATAGGTATTGCAGCTGCAATTTTAGTATTGGCAGCAGCCTACTACATCAACCAAAATTCTGAGAACCTATTGTCTGCAGGAATTATTATCCTGGCGGGTTGCCTGGTTGCTTTTAGGCAGTACCAGATCATCAAGCACAAAAAGAAGCAATAGTATGATAGCAATTATATTACAGGCTACGAAAGCTGATAACTTTAAAGATGGGATCTATCTTGGTTTAGCCATCGGAGCTGCTTTGTATTGTTTGTACTATCTAAAAAGTTTAGGAGAAACCTAGTTTAACTTTCGTCCTTTGTGTTCTTCACCAAGCCAATTCCTGATACAAAGAATATAAGTCCGATGATGCCATAAACCATTAATCCCCTTGTATTTTCGCTGTGGCTTACAAAACCATAGCCAGCGTATATTAAACCAATTATACCAAGTACGGTTAAGATGGTTCCAAAAGTGCGTTTTACATTCATATGATTATTATTTAATAAGGTAAAGACAAAATATCATCGTTTTTGTTTTAAGGAAACAAAGAAGTCCATCTCATTGACTGAAATGGACTTCTTTTATTAAATGAAAAGGTAACTTACCAAACACCTAATCTGTTTGCCGGAGTTACATACATTTTTGCTGTTGCAGGAATATTGAATGCCTTGTAAAATGCTTCCATATTATAAACAGGGCCGTTTACTCGGAACATCTCCGGGCTATGCGGATCTGTTTTTAACCTTACACGCATACTTTCATCGCGGGTTTTGATTCTCCATACCTGGGCAAAGCTTAAAAAGAAACGTTGGTCAGGAGTAAAACCATCAACCTTTTTATCGCCTTTTCCTTGCTCAGTTAATTTAAAGGCATCGTAAGCAATGTTTAAGCCACCAATATCGGCAAGGTTTTCGCCCAATGTTAATGAACCGTTTACATGCTGATTATCCAACAGCGAGAAGTTGTTGTAAAATGTTTCTACTTTACCGGCCTTAGTTTTAAATTTATCGGCATCGGCTTTTGTCCACCATTCTTTTAAGTTGCCTACTGCATCGTACTGGCGACCTTGATCGTCAAAACCATGCGTCATTTCGTGACCAATTACAGCACCTATTGCACCATAGTTAATGGCGTCATCTGCGGTAAAATCAAAGAACGGGAACTGTAAAATTCCGGCAGGGAAAACAATTTCGTTGAAAGACGGATTGTAATAGGCATTAACCGTCGGTGGAGTCATTCCCCACTCGGTTTTATCAACGTTTTTGCCGAGTTTATCCATCATTTCTTTGTAGGCATGTTTACTCGCCGATTGAAGGTTTGCATAATAAGTGTTTTTCGAAACCTCAACATCATCATACTTTTTCCATTTATCAGGATAGCCGATTTTTTTGATAAATGCATTTAGTTTTTCTAAAGCTTTCTTTTTGGTTTCAGGTGTCATCCAATCTACCTTCTGGATTCTTTCTGCATATACTTTCTGTAAATTGTTTACCAGGGTTAACATACGCTCTTTAGCCTCAGGCTTAAAATACTTTTCGGCATATAACTGACCTAAAAGCTCACCTAAATTACGATCGGTAGCATTTACGATGGCTTTCCATCTTTCTGTTGGAGCCTGTTGACCATATAGCGTTTTGGAGAAAAAATCGAATTTAGCATCTCTGAATTTTTTGGTAAAAGCATTGGACGATCTGTTTAAAGCGTCAAATTTTAATTTTTCTTTCCAAATTTCGATAGGCTGGCTTTTTACCAGGGCTGATAAGGTTTGATAATATTTTGGCTGCCTTACAATAACGGTATCCGTACTTGCCCCCAATTTACTTAAAACAGATTTCCACTCAATGTTCGGCGTCTGCTTTTGAAAGTCAGCCACGGTCATTTTGTTATAATTTTTCTGTGGATCGCGCAGTTGAACAGGAGTAGAATGCGATTGCGCAATAGCTGTTTCCAGTTTTAAAATATTGTCGGCATATTTAGCTGCATTGGCAGAATCGCCTGCCAGGCTAAAAATTTTTGTGATGTATTTAATGTACTCGGCTCTGATTTTTTTTGCCTTATCATCCTGTTCTAAATAATAGCTGCGATCAGGCAGGGTGAGACCGGCCTGCGAAAATGACAAAGCATTTTTAGTGCTTAATTTATCATCTGGTTCTACACCAAAGCCCAATAAATCTCCCTCACCATCTTTATAGCCGTTGACAACAAAATTGATTAAATCCTTATCGTTTTTAATCCCATCTATTTTATTTAAGAGCGGCTTTATAGGTTCGATGCCCAATTTCTCAATGGTAAGGGTATCCATTCCACTGGTATAGAAATCGCCAACTTTTTGTTCAGTACTTCCTTTGGCAGCATTAGCTTTTGAAGCACTTTCAAGAATGCTGTTCAGATTTTTCAGGTTATCGTTATATAAAGTATAAAAAGAACCCCAGCCTGTTTCTGTTTTAGGAATTTCAGTGTTTTTCATCCATTTCCCATTGGCATACAGGAAAAAGTTATCGCCAGGTTTTACAGTGGTATCCATGCCGGCTTTATCGAAAAATTCGGTGCGTGCATTCACCACATCGGCATCTTGATGGCTTTTATTCTGGCAGGCAGCAAAAAGCAATACGCCGGCCGCCGGAAGAAATAATTTAGTTTTCATTGTATATAAGTTAGTTAGAAAAACTTAAAGCTACAAAATGCCTGATGTAGTTTGTATGAATTTTTTATAACTTCATAAAAAAATCTAATTATGCAATACACCATTTACATTATAGCTGTTGTAGGATTTATTATCCTGCTGAGCTCGTTTGTTACCGTTAAACAGGGAACCATTGCGGTCGTAACCGTTTTCGGCAAGTACCGCCGCCAGTTAAGACCGGGCTTAAATTTTAAAATTCCATTAATAGAGCAGATTTATTCTCGTATTTCCATTCAAAACCGCTCTGTAGAGCTGTCGTTTCAAGCGGTAACACAAGATCAGGCCAATGTATATTTTAAGGCGATGCTATTATATTCTGTGGTAAACCAGGATGAAGAAACGATCAAAAATGTAGCTTTTAAGTTTGTAGATGCGACCAACTTAATGCAGGCACTAATCAGGACCATTGAAGGTTCGATCAGGGCGTATGTGGCTACGCAAAAGCAGGCAAATGTATTGGCCCAACGCAACGAAATTGTACTTCACGTTAAGGAGCAGATCGATCAGGTTTTAGATGGATGGGGTTATCATCTTCAGGATCTTCAATTGAATGATATTACCTTTGATGAGGAAATTATGCGTTCAATGAGTCGTGTGGTAGCTTCAAACAACTTAAAAGCAGCGGCTGAGAACGAAGGGCAGGCATTATTAATTACTAAAACCAAAGCTGCCGAAGCGGATGGTAATGCGATTAAAATTGCAGCTACAGCCGAGCGCGAGGCTGCACAGTTACGCGGGCAGGGTATCGCTTTATTCCGTGCAGAGGTGGCTCATGGTATGAGTAAAGCCGCTCAGGAAATGGAGCAGGCCAACCTGGATATTTCGGTAATCTTATTTACCATGTGGACTGAATCGATTAAACATTTTGCAGAAAACGGAGATGGAAACGTTATTTTTCTTGATGGTAGTGCCGATGGCATGAATAAAACCATGAAAGAGATGATGGCCATGCAGTTGAATAAACAGACTGAACCAACGGCGAAGAAATAAGTGTTTTAAACCTACGAGGTCTTTTGTCGTGCTGTCGGATGTTGCCATCTGACAGTTAAATAGATTAAAAACAAAGATGGTTTAGTGTCAGATAGGAATATCTGACACCACCGAAATAACAAAAAGGCCGCTTTAGTTTTTGCTAAAGCAGCCTTTCCATAGAAATATTTCTTCTTAGTTATTCTTTGGCATCAAGCCTAAGTTCATCACATAGTTACCAGATTGTTGCATAAAATCGCCCATTACTTTTAACGATTCATCTTCAATAAAATCGAAAGCATCTTGCTTGGTAATTTTATCTCCTTTTTTAATGGCAGGTAATCCTCTTAATGCCCTTAATTCATTCTGTCTGGCAAGTGTTTTAGCTTCTTGTGCGTCGCGCTCAGCTTTAAGCTTTGCCTCATTTAAGGTGACAGAAACTTCATTGTCACGTTTTTTAAGATCGGCAATATCTTGTTTCAGGTACTTAAAATCCAATGAGTTTGCGATACGCTGCTCGCTGTTTTTAACCAACTGTGCTTTAACAGGGGTCAGATTCGCAACTGCTTTAAAGCTGGAGTTTGGAATAACGTCCCATGGTAAGGCAGATGATTCAGTATCTTCTCCAATTTTATCCATCGGATAAACTGAAGGGAAAACAACATCAGGTGTTACACCTTTATGCTGAGTGCTGCTTCCTGCAACACGGTAAAATTTGGCCATGGTTAGGTTAATCTGACCTAAGTTAATATCAGCCGGGCTTGCTCCGCTTGGCGATGTGCCAACGGTTTTGTCTTTAGAAATTAATCCTGCTACCCTTTGTAACATACTTGGGTTTACCAATTTGTTTAAATCGATAGAAGATTGAACGGTACCTTTACCATAAGTTTGGCTACCCATAATAATACCACGGCCGTAATCCTGTATTGCACCAGCGAAAATTTCTGATGCAGATGCGCTTAAACGATCTACAATTACACCAAAAGGCCCATCCCAGGTTACACCGCTATTTTCATCCTCGTCCACTTCAATTTTACCGCGTAAATCTTTCACCTGAACTACAGGCCCTCTATCTATAAATAAACCAGTTAAAGAGATCGCTTCAACTAATGAGCCTCCACCATTTCCACGTAAATCCATTACGATTGCATTTACCTTATCATATGTTTTTAACGAGTCGATTAGTTTTCTAACATCGCGGGTAGTGCTTTTGTAGTTTTTATCACCTGCATTTGCTGCTTTAAAATCCGCATAGAACGCTGGTAGGGTAATAATCCCGATTTTATAATCTTTGCCATTACTGTTAATGGTTTTAACTTTTTTCTTGGCAGATGTTTCTTCCAAAACAATTTTATCGCGAACCAATTCGATAATAACTGGTTTAGAAGACATTTCTTTTCCAACAGGGATAACTTTTAAACGCACCTTGGTTCCTTTCGGACCTTTAATTTTCGATACGGTGTTATCCAATCTCCAACCCACTACGTCAACAAATTCTCCATCACCCTGGGCTACAGCAATAATACGATCGCCAGCACTCAGTTGTTTTCCTTTAAATGCAGGTCCGCCAGCAATAATTTCTGAGATTTTAACTACCTCGTTTTCTAATTGTAAACGGGCGCCAATACCTTCGAAAGAACGGGACATATCTTCGTTAAATGCTGCTGCGTTGGTTGGGTTAAAATAATTGGTATGTGGATCAATAGATTCGGTAAAAGCATCCATCAAAATCTGGAATACATCCTGATTATTGGTTTTTGAAGTTTGCGACTGTAGGTTCTGATAGCGTTTAGTTAACGTTTCTACGTTCTTTGCTTCTGCTGTTCCAGCTAAATTTAAATTGATCAGTTCGTATTTAACACGTTTTTTCCAGGTATCGTTTAATGCTGCTGAAGAAGTTGCCCAAGGCTGCTTCTCCCGGTCATATACATAACTGTCGGTTTGATTAAAATCATATTTAGTTTTAATCTGTGCTAAAGAATAGGTAAAATATTCATTTAACCTTTTGGCATAGACGTTATAGATGAAAAACGGCCCGCTTAAATCGCCATTTTTGAAATCATCATCCAAAGTATATCTGTATTTTTCAAATTCTTTGATATCCGAAGCCAAAAAGTAATTTTTACCCTGATCTAAAGACTTGATATACTTATCTAAAATGATCGAAGATATAGAATCATTGATCTGAATTTTTTTATAATTATAACTCTCAATCAAATTTACAACCTCTTTTATAACAAGTTGTTGCTGCTCATCAGGTTTTACGTTGGTAACACCCTCAACCATTGGCTGAGTTTTAGGTGCAGCATGACAAGCAAGTACTGCCGCAGTAAAAATTACAAAAAATATTCTCTTTAACATCTCTTTAAATGATTTAAAATCCATTTCCAATTCTATATAGCCAATATGATACCATTTTAGCAAAAAAACAAAAAAGAGACAGCATTATTACCGTCTCTTGTTAAAACTTTATCAAATCTAACTAAAAGCTTTTTATTTAACAATTTCTTATGTAGAACGTTGAGCGTTATTTTTTGTTTTGATCGATACTCAAAATTTGACCAATTACAGACCTTTAAGGGCTATATTATTAGTGATGTAGGAAGATTTAAAGAAAAATAAGTATCTAAACTAGCTTGGGTTTACCTTTTTACTGGTGGTTTTGCTGGCGATCATTTCCCTGGCATCTTTGATTTGCGTTTTGTACTGGGTGGTTTTAATCGAGTTGGCAAGCCATTCGGCAGATTTCAGATCTCTCAGGGCAAGCGTAAAATCTTTCTTTTTGATTTTAACCTGAACAATGCCTAAAATAGATTCGATATATGAATTGTTGCTTTTTAGCTGTTTTGCCAATATACCCTGTTGGGTGTAAAACCACATCGATTGGGTATACTTGGTATTGGCCAGATAAACTTTGCCTAAAAGGTTATAGGTGTTCATTACTCCTGCTCTGTTTCCGGTTTTAGAATAATTTTTTAAAGCCACATTTAAAAGAATCTGCTCTGCATCAGTGAAACGGCCAAGTTGATAATGCATACTGCTCATCTTGATAACGGCCTGTCCGTACCTGTTGAAGTTTTTTACGGCATTATATTCGAAAGCGGCTTTGCCAAATAAGGTGAGGGCTTCGTTGAAATCGCCTTTTCGCTCTAAATCTTCTGCTTCCTCAAAAAAAGAATTGCCGTCTTCCAGGTCAAATTTAGATACCGCTATATTTATAGCACTACCGTTAGGTTCTTGGATCTCAGATTTATCTATATTTTGAGCTTGTAGTTGTAATGATGCAAAAAGGCCAATTAAAGCCAATACAATCTTGGTCATGCAACAAAAATAATACTTTAAATCTAATTTTAGCTAAATACCTGTAAATTAACATCAAAAGATGCCCAAACCATGTATGGATGCGAGTCGCAATGGTACACTTCGCCTGCTACAGAAATGCCTACAACGCCCGCAAAGCCATCAAAAGCTTTAAGTTCGGCAAAAGATTTATCTGATGCTTCCTTTAAAGAAAAACCATCGGTAACACGGGTTACAATTTTTGCGGCTAAGGCACCGCTTACAATATCTTCACCTACTCCGGTACAAGAAATACCTGCATATTGATTGGCATAGTTGCCTGCCACGGTTGCAGAGTCACTCACCCGGCAAGGGATTTCGAATCCTTTTCCCCCGGTGGAGGTTGCTGCTGCTAAATTTCCATCTGCATCGAGTGCTACACAGCCTACCGTTCCTTTATTGTTCTTTTGGTTTAATTTAGCTTCGTATTCTGATTGGCGCTGTGGGGTAATCGGATTGAAATATTCAAATCCATTTGTTCTGGCAAATTGCCGGGCACCATCACCACTAAGTACCCGGTCATCATATGTTAATAAACTCTGCGCAATCTGTATAGGATTTTTAACATCTTCTACATTAATTACACCACTAAATTTTTCTGTTTTACCATCCATTAGGGCTGCGCTCAACCTCACTTTTCCATCGCTTTGAATCTGCGAACCGATACCAGCGTTAAACAGTTCGTTATCTTCTAATAGCGCAACAGTATACACCACGGTTTCTAAAGCAGTATGTGTTTTCAGATACTCGTGTCCGAGCGTAACAATCGAAGCCAAAGCATCTTGTTTAGCCTTTTTCGTTTCCTGGTTGGTAGACGATTCGCTGAAGAAGCCGCCGTGTATGATTAATTTCATTTTTTTGAGTATTGTAGTAAATAAGTAGCGAGTATCAAGATTGGGTAAGTCCTAACTGAAAATCGCCCACTGTTAACTGCCAACTGAATTACCCTACCGGAACAACCTTTGGATGATGGATTACTAAGCTATGGTTTGTTAAATCATAAACGTCGCCATCGCACATTACATGTACCACCATGTTTTTAATTGAAACAGGCTGACCCATCTCTACGTCTGTTAAATTGGTATCGGCCATATTGCGGCCATCTACTAAAATTACCATGCCAGAGCCGATTGCTTCCATCGTATGGCCATCAGAGATGAAAAGCCCCGTATCTTCACCAAGACCAATCCCTAATATACCAGGATTGCTGGCAGCGGCATATAACAAGCGGCCAATTCTTCCGCGTTGAACAAAATGTGTATCAACAATAACATCATCAATAAAGCCTAATCCGCCGGTAATTTTAACCTCTCCCTTAAGCAAAGCATCTTTACTGCTACCCTGATAAATCATGTTTTTAGAGCTTGCGGCCGCCCCTGCAGAAGTACCGGCAATTACTACAGGTTCATTTCTGTATTTCTCTAGTAATATTTGATGGATTTTTGTTCCACCAAAAATTGAAGAAAGACGGAGCTGATCACCACCGGTAAAAATAATTACTTCGGCTGCTTTGATACGTTCATAATTTTCATCTGAATTGGCTTCTTCACGGTTGGTAATGTTAAGCACACCAACATTGTGCACGTCTAATTGTGCATAAGCCTTGATATATTCTTCACCAACCTTTTCGGGCATTAATGATGCTGTAGTGATGATCTCGAAGCGAGATTGAGTATCTCTTAATGATTCTGTAGTAATCCGTTTTAAAATTCCACGCTCAAAAAAATTCATATTCTCAGGTAGTCCGAATTGCGTTTCTGCGAAGCTACCTGTGTTTATTGCGCCACCAATGATGATGAGTTTACCTTTCGGAACCATTCTTTGTGTATTATAATTGTATCAAAAAACCCAAATATATAGGCTTATGATAAAAAACACGACTTTTTTTGTCAAGAATATTCAATTTATTAACAAACGTTAAAATATTATAACCTAAAATTAACAGGATTGTGCTTGAAAATAAAACAAATACACCTTAAAATTGATTTAGCTAAATGGTGATTTAGCTAAATGG
>NZ_JBFTQI010000098.1:0-18184 GCF_056398925.1 Pedobacter sp. 01T416_2 | reverse complement strand
GTGGCTCACTTTTTTTACCGGAGCCTCTAAAGCGATTACAGGCTTCTCTACATGAGGTACAGCGCCATCAAAACCTTTATTTCTATCAATGGGCAAGGTAAGTGTAAAAATACTTCCTTCGCCCTCTGTGCTTTTTAAATCTATATATCCGCCCAATAGTTTTGCCAGCTCTCTGCTAATTGAGAGTCCAAGGCCTGTGCCACCAAATTTGCGCCGTGTAGAGCCATCGGCCTGTTGAAAGGCTTCGAATACCATGCCTTGCTTTTCGGGTGCAATACCTACGCCTGTATCGGTAACTTTGAATACCAGCGCGCCTAACTTTTCATTTTTAGTAATATTTAGATTTATCGTACCTACGGTAGTAAATTTAATAGCATTTGATAGCAGGTTTTTAATAATCTGCTCTAAGCGCATTTTATCGGTATGAAAAAACTCAGGAACTTCTGCCGATTTTTCGATAACAAAGTTTAAGTTTTTATCTTTAGCCAAAGGATTAAACAGCGAACGCATGTTAAGGATAATCTCATCAACCTTAATATTTGCCCGATCGAGTTCCATTTTGCCCGCTTCAATTTTAGAAAGATCTAAAATTTCGTCTATTAAACTTAAAAGACCCTGACCTGAACTTTGGATAACTTCTGCATATTCCTGATGCTCGCGATCCATAGCCTCATTTTCAGCCATTAATCTCGATAATAACAATATCGAATTAAGTGGTGTTCTTAACTCGTGCGACATATTGGCCAAAAACTCTGATTTGTACCTCGTACTCAGTTCTAAAGCTTCTGCTTTTTGCTGAATTTCTATATTACGTTCTTCAATCAGTTCATTTTTTTCTTCCAATAGGCTGCTTCTTTCTTCCAGCTCCTGGTTGCTTTGCAACAATTCTTCTTGCTGTACACGTAATTCTTCTTCGCTGGCCTGAAGTTTTTGTGCCTGTGCTTCCAGCTCTGCATTTAAGCCTTCTAACTCATTGTGCTGAACCTGCAATTCTTCTGATTGTGCCTGCGTTTCTTCTAATAACTGCTGAAGCTTTTGTCTGTTCTGTGCGCCCAACAGTGCGGTACCCACATCAGATAAAACCAAGTTTAAAAAGTGTAACTGCAGGTCGCTGTATTTACCGATAGTGCCTAATTCTAAACCGCCTATTGAAATCTCATTTCTAATAATTGGAAGCACGATTAACTGGGCTGGTTTAATATTCCCAGTAGCATGTGTAATGGTTAATTCGCTCTGTGGAACATCATCCAATAATATTGGCTTACCTGTTTTAACCGCCTGGCCAATTAAGCCTTGGCCAAGTTCTAAGGTTTGGGTTAGATTTTGTCCTTGCAAAGCATATTGCCCTTTTAAATGCAGATATCCATCATCTTTAAATAAATAAAGTGCACCAATCTGGCTTTTGGTATAATT
Organism: Pedobacter sp. 01T416_2; assembly: GCF_056398925.1. Lineage (NCBI taxonomy): Bacteria > Pseudomonadati > Bacteroidota > Sphingobacteriia > Sphingobacteriales > Sphingobacteriaceae > Pedobacter > Pedobacter sp. 01T416_2. The sequence goes on along the minus strand of NZ_JBFTQI010000098.1, from coordinate 16,771 downwards.
GGCCAAAAACTCAATAATATCTTCTGCTAAATGGAAAACATCTTTTTCGCCAACCATTTTTACATTTAAGTTAGCTACGCCGGTTTGCAACCATTCATTCTCCTCTAAAGTATCGAAAGATTTTTTCAATGATGATGACATTGCATTTAGCGATTCGGAAAGCTCGCCAATCTCATCCTGGGTTTGGCTATCGAGTTTAATGCCATAATTTCCATTAGAAATTTGATAGGCAATTTCTTTAATGGCAACAATACGTTTTTCCATCTCGTATTTTTTATCTTCAATTTCCTGCTGAAGTTTAACACGTTCATCAAAATCGATTGATACTCTCCGGTAAAAAAACAACGTAATCAGAATGGCAAGGAGCGCTGCAATTAAAATCAGTATCGGGGTATAAGCTGTAAGTTTATTTAATTCGTTGGTTCTTTCTTCAAGCAGCCTTTTCTCTTCAGTTATAATGTTGCTTACAATTGATCTGGCCTCATCCATATAAACCTTGCCTTGAAACAAAACCGTAGGATCAATAACACCGCCTAAAGTTTTAATCTYTATGGTCGATTTAATGATATCCATTCTTTTAAAAAGAATTTTTTTAAGCGCTGCTATATTTTTTTGCTGAACGCTATTATGCCTGGTATCTAGTTCAACTTTTTTTAATATCGAAGCGGCCGAATCGCTGGCACCATAATATGGTGTTAAAAACACCTTGTTTCCAGTTAATAAAAAGCCCCGCTGACCAGTTTCGGCATCTTTCAAATAGGATATAATATTCTCCGTATTTAAAATTACTTCATCACTGTGTTTAACCAGCTCGGTACTTTTAATAAGGTTGCCAATACTTACATAAGAAGCCAGCGAACTGATAAATAGAATAATTAGCGATAAGCCAAGGCCTAAACGTAAATTATTTTTAAGAGTTGTTTTCATTATATGGATTAAGGATAATTAGATTTGATTTTTAAGGATTTCCTCTTCTGTGGTGGGGATGATAAAATAAAACTCAGAACCTTCATCCGGCACACTTTTCACCCCAATTGTGCCTCCGTGGCGGTTAATAATTTCCGAACAGATATACAAACCTATTCCCAGACCATTAAACCGGTTGCTGTTATCTTCTACCCGATAAAATTTATCAAAAATCTTATCTTGCTGCTCTTTTGAAATACCAATACCAAAATCTTTTACGGCCAGATAAAGTTTTTCATCTTTAATATTCGTAGTTACATTAACCTGATTGGTACCCGGAGCATATTTAATGGCATTCGTAATAAAATTGATGACCACTTGTTCCAAGCGCATTTCATCACCAAATATCATTTCGTCTGTTTTGCCCAGTTTGCTGATTTTAAAATCAGGATTAGATTGCTGCAACATCTCGATGGCATTGTTTACCATGTTATCAGCATAAAAACTTTTCATGTTAAACTTCATCTTTCCACTTTCAATTTTTGAGATATCGAGCAGATCGACAATTAATTCGTTTAGTTTTTCGAGCTGGGTACTCGCTTTTTCGAGATGGTTCTGGGCCATGGTTTTATCATCTCTGTTAAGGCTACGCTGCAGCAACTGAATGTACCCTTTTACGCTGGTTAAAGGTGTTTTTAGCTCATGACTGGCAATGCTGATAAATTCGTCCTTTTTATGTTCGGCCTGTTTTCGGAATTCGATTTCTTCAAGCAATTTTTCCTGCACCTCGTTAAGTTTTCTATTCTGCTCGTAAATGCGATAAAACGTTTTTATTTTAAGGAGCAGCACATTAATATCAACGGGCTTGGTAATGTAATCCAGTCCACCGCTCAGGTATCCTTTGGTAATAAATTTTAACTCTGTATTTACAGCAGAAAGAAATATAATGGCGGTATCTTTTGCCTTACTAAAACCAGAAATGGTTTCGGCTACCTCGAAGCCATCCATATCTGGCATTTGTACATCGAGAATAATCAGGACGTAGTTGTTTTTTAAAACTTTTTTCAGCGCCTCTTCGCCAGACGATGCGGTATCAACCTCAAAACTGTGTGCCTGTAGTACTTTCTGTAACGAGATCAGGTTTTCTGGCCTGTCATCAACTATAAGGATCATCTTTATTAAAACAAATAAGAAGCCGGGATAATTATGTTTGGTTTTGAGATAAAAACCTCATTAACTGTAAACAAACAATGCGCTGTAAAAAAAGTTTTTATTTTTTATAAATTATTTGAATTAAAAGTATCACCCTGTCTAATATCTCCTGTTTCGAAGCCTTTTTTAAACCAATACATCCGTTGTGCGGAGGTACCATGGGTAAAAGAATCTGGCTGAACATCACCTGTAGCCTGTTTTTGCAATTTATCATCACCTATGGCATTGGCAGCAGTTAATGCTTCTTCTATATCTCCTTCATCCAATTTAAAATCTTTAAGATTTTGAGCATTGTGCGCCCAAAGTCCAGCAAAAAAATCGGCTTGCAGCTCTAATTTCACCGATAAACGGTTATATYCTTTTTCGCTCACCTGCCCCCGTGCCTGATCTAGTTTTTCCGAAATTCCCAATAAATTTTGCACATGATGGCCTACCTCATGTGCAATTACGTAAGCCTGTGCAAAATCTCCGGCAGCACCGAAACGGTTTTTTAAATCATCATAAAATGATAGATCGATATAAACTTTATGGTCGCCAGGGCAATAAAATGGCCCAACGTTAGCTCCTGCATTGCCACAGGCGGTTTGCACTGCTTCTCTAAATAATCTGAGTTTAGGATACTCATACTGCTTGCCCATCGCCTGAAATTCTTTATCCCATACTTGCTCGGTTGATTCCAATACACCCGCTACAAACTGTGCCTGTGGATCATTAGCCGGAACGCCCTGCTTAACTTCTTCGGTGCCTGTAGTAGCCGGAAGCTGACTAACCAAGCCAGTTAAATCTTTGCCAAAAATTAGCCCGAGCACCACAATTATTATACCTACACCGCCACCTAGGATGGTTTTCCCTCCGCTACCGCTTCTTCCGTCTTCTACATTATTACTGCCTTTACCAAACCATTGCATAATTTACTTTTTTAGTTTAATGAATAACCTTAATTATGGGACAATTGTTATACTAAAGTATAAATTATTTTTATTGATTTATTCTTTTGGATTACTGCAAAAAAAAGAAGTCGGGTTTTAAACCCGACTTCTCCGTATGATCTTCATGCATTTGCAGAATGAATGCTAACTATTAAAAACAGCAATTGCTTTTGTTATCCTTGTTTTAGTTTCTGTTATGCCCAGCAATACAGCAATATCAAAAACACCAGGCCCAAATTTACCGCCCACCAGCATAATGCGGAAAGGCAACATCAATTCGCCTGGTTTAAAGCCTTTTTCTTCGGCCAAGGCTTTAAAAGCTGCTTCGGCAGATCCCGCATCAGTTAATGTTAAACGATCAGCAAAAGCATTAAAAAAATCAGCTTTTTCGGCTGTCCATTTTGGTTTTACCGAATTTACGTCATATTGTGAAGGTGAAGCAAAAAAGTAACTGCTCTGTGCCACAAAATCAGGCAATAAGGTACAGCGATCTTTAATTAAATCAATAACGGTATTTAAATAAGCATCATCGTTTATTTCAATGCCAACTTTTTGCAACTCCGCTTTAACGCTTGCCACCAAGCGCTCTGCTCCCTGCGATTTAATCCACTCATGGTTATACCATTTGGCTTTTTCAAAATCGAATTTAGCCCCTGCCTTACTGATTCTTTCTATCGAGAATTTTTCTTCCAGTTCTTTTAACGAGAATAACTCCTGGTCGGTACCATCATTCCAGCCTAAAAGTGCCAGCATATTGATAAAAGCTTCGGGCATAAAACCCATTTCTTTAAATCCTTTGGTTACATCGCCACTTTTAGGGTCGGTCCAGTTCATGGCGTAAACCGGGAAACCTAATCGGTCGCCATCGCGTTTACTTAATTTTCCATGCCCATCTGGCTTTAAGATTAAAGGCAGGTGTGCCCATGCAGGCATCTCCGCTTCCCAGCCTAAATATTTCCAAAGTAAAATATGAACCGGTGCCGAAGGCAACCATTCTTCTCCCCTAAAAGCATGACTAATTTCCATCGCCTTATCGTCAACCACAACGGCCAAATGGTAGGTTGGCATTCCATCAGCTTTTAGTAATACTTTATCATCAACCAACGAGGTTTCGAAGCTTACATCACCACGGATTAAATCGTTAAAATGTACAATTTCATCGGTTGGTACTTTAATGCGGATAACATGTGGCGTTTTAGCCGCCAATAACTCTTCAACCTCGCTAATGGTAAGGGTTAAAGAATTGCGCATCTGCATACGTGTGGCCTGCCCGTATTGGAAATTTGGAATTTCTTTACGTTTGGTATCTAAATCTTCCGGTGTATCGAAGGCGTAATAAGCATAACCATCGCTAATTAACTGTTCGGCAAATTTACGGTAGCTGGGTTTGCGCTCGCTTTGGCGGTACGGGCCATAAGCCCCTGGGTTGTTAGGGCTTTCATCTGGTGTAATGCCACACCAATCTAAACAGTTTACAATATATTGTTCTGCACCTTCTACAAAGCGGTTTTGATCGGTATCTTCTACACGAAGTACAAAAGTTCCATTATTTTTTTTGGCAAATAAATAATTGAACAAGGCAGTGCGCACACCACCTAAATGCAAACCTCCGGTTGGGCTTGGGGCAAATCTTACTCTAACTTTCTTATCCATAATTGGTTTGTTGAGCGCTTGGCGTTAGGCGTTGGGCGCTCTAGCGCTCACCGCTCTGCGCAAAACGCAAGACGGTGCAAAGATATGTTTTTCATCCATTTTATAGTGTTTCATCTGCGATGAAGCGATTATGCATTCGAAATGATTCCTTTAAGGTTTTTGAAAAAGCATAATGGTTTTATGTTTTTTCCGTTTTGTTATTGTAATTTGGCTAGCTAAAGCATGAATCCTTATCAAAAGAAACGCCGCTGGAAGTTTTTCCTTCTCATTTTTGCCATCTTAATTGGCATTGCATCAGTATTTTACACCGATTCTTTTGTAAAAAAAATGGAACGCGAAGAGGCCGACCAGTTTCATCTTTGGGTGAAAATTCAGGAGCGATCTATGTTTTTATATGACAATGATGATTACCGCACAATAGTTGAAACCGTAAGAAAAAACACCAAAACACCTGTAATCATGACCGATTCGGCTGGCATGATTACTTCTTTTAACGGGCTTGACAGTACAAAAACCAACTACCCCATTTCGGATGCCAAACTTACTTACGATAGTTTATATTTTGTAAGGCAGTTAAGGCAAATGAAGACGCAGCATCCACCTGATGAAATGAATATCTTTGGCAGAAAATTTAAGGCTTACTATCGCGACTCTTTCATTTTAACACAGTTGAGGTATTTCCCATACATCCAAATGGGCGTTATCTTCCTTTTCCTTTTAACAGCTTATGCAGCATTCAGTTCTGCCCGGAAAGATGAACAAGACCATGTTTGGGTAGGTTTGGCCAAAGAAACAGCGCACCAATTGGGTACACCAATATCATCACTCATGGCCTGGACGGAGTTAATAAAATCTAAATTCGATGCAGAAGATGATCCGTTGATTGCCGAAATGGAGAACGATATTAAGCGCTTGGAAATTATTACCGACCGTTTCTCGAAAATCGGTTCTAAACCTATACTCGAAGATCATACGGTTTACATTGTAATCAGCGATTTTATACGCTATTTTAAAGTACGTACCTCAGATAAGGTTAAATTCAGCATTACCGGCGATGAGCAGGTATACCGGGAAGGGTATTCCGAGATCTAAATTCGATGCGGTTTTTCAACCCGGCTATACTACACGTAAACGCGGCTGGGGCTTGGGTTTATCGCTTACCAAACGTATTGTAGAAAATTACCACAGTGGAGAAATTTTTGTAAAAGACTCCGAACTGGGTAAAGGCACAACTTTTAGAATAATATTAAAAAGCAGTTTAAGATATGAACCGACCACAGCCTAACGAATATCCAACTTGGGGCGAAACCTATATCAGTAAAGTAGATCGAGATATTTTCGAAATTTTAAACGATCAGATGCTAAGTCTGCCAGCGTTGTTTAGGGCAAACGCCGATAAAGCTGATTACGCCTATGCCGAAGGTAAATGGACACTAAAAGAAATGTTAGGCCATATTATTGATACTGAACGTGTTTTTGCCTTTCGCATTACCTGTTTTGCCCGAAAAGAACAGCAGCCGTTACCAGGTTTCGAGGAAGATGACTATGTAACCAATGCCCGCTTTGCCGAGCGCGATCTGGAAGATCTGATCGGAGAATTTATTGCACTTCGTAAAGCCAATTTATATCTTTTTAAATCTTTAAACGAAGAGGAACTGAACAGAAAAGGAATTGCTTCGGGCAGGGAAATTAATGTGAAATCTATTTTATTTATTGTGGGTGGCCATATTATCCATCATGTTTACATTTTAAAAGAACGTTACCATGTGGTTTAAAAATTTCACAGTTGACGAGCTGAACGACCGCCCTAAAAATCATTTAGGTGCGCTGCTCGATATCCACTTTACTGAAATTGGTGAAGATTTTATTATCGGAACCATGCCTGTTGATGAACGTACACATCAACCTGCAGGGATTTTGCACGGCGGCGCCTCGGTGGTTTTGGCAGAAACCTTGGGCAGTATTGCTTCTTATATGTGTATAGATCCTGAGAAGTATGTTGCTGTTGGTTTAGAAGTAAACGCCAACCATTTACGGCCAGTAAAAAGTGGTTTGGTAAAAGGCATTTGCAAACCTTTACATATTGGGGCCAAAACCCAGGTTTGGGAAATCAAAATTTACGATGAACGTGGAAAGATGAACTGCATTAGCCGTTTAACCGTAGCGATTATTAATAAGCCGCAGTAAATGTGCTGTCAGATGTTTCCATCTGACAGTTATTTAAATCTAAAAGCAAGTTATCTAATGCTGACAATACAAGAATAAAGAGAAGTCAAGTTTTTATAGCGATGTGGCCATTAAACTTGACTTCTCTGATATTAAAGCATTTTATTGCTATCCAGCCATTTCTTCTCTACAAGGTAAGAAACAATTAAGCCCAATCCGCCGAAAATTCCAATGAAACCAAAGTAAATGGCTACCGATTGTCCTTGCTCACTACGCGTCATGTCGCTGCCGAACACTCCTCTAACTGTAAATAGTGCTACCAGCAGGCCGATTCCTAAACCAACCAAAAGCAAACCGAACTTTAAACTTAAAAACGGTTTTGGTGTAGCCTTATGCACACCCGGATCGATTCCCCTTTCGATCATTGCCATCTTCTCTTTGTTTGATAGGTAGCGGATTCCGAATACCATTGCGAATGCACCTAAAAAAAGTGAGATTGGGACTAATATACCTTCCATGATTATAATTTTTAATTTGTAAATATTCTATTGTTTAAATTGAACCGTGTTCTGTGTATTATGACTACATACTTTTTAATCAGGTTACACCCCCTGCTGAAAAAAAAATCGATAGCTTTATCAAACATTAAAAATTCCCTTTGTACAGTCAGTTAAAAAATATAGAAATCTTTAAGCCGCTCAGCAATGAAGCTTTAGAAAAGTTAGCTGCTGTTTCTAAGCGGGTAGAACATCAGAAAGGAATGATTTTAATCTATGCAGATAAAACAGAGCCTTATTTCTATATCCTCGAAAGTGGTATTGCAAGAGCCTATTCTGACGGAGAAAACCAACAGATAACCTTTTGGTTCGGACAAAGTGGTGCCGTTCTTTTTTCTTTTAACAGCTATATTAATAATAGCCCCGGTTACGAAAATATTGAGCTATTGGAAAACTGCAGTTTAATTCAAATCAGGCTAACCGATCTTTTTTTGCTTTACGGTCAACATTTAGAAATTGCCAATTGGGGCAGAAAAATTGCAGAACAGGAGTTAATTGCTACTGAAAGAAGATTAATAGACCGGGCTTTTAAAGCGGCAGCAGAACGTTATCAGGACTTTGTAAATCAATCTCCCGAACTGATTAAAAGAGTAGCCTTAAAACACATTGCCTCATACCTGGGTGTAACACAGGTTACCCTGAGCAGAATAAGAGCAGTTCATAAATAAATTCATTTTTTAACATTTGTAAAATGTTGCCTGATGAATGTGCCTTAAATTTGCAGAAACACATTTATCATGAACTGGATTATCTTAATTATTGCCGGCCTTTTCGAAGTTGGCTTTACAACCTGCCTTAAATTATCGAACAATTTTTCGAATATAAAATGGAGTACGGCTTTTTTTGTCTGTATTATTTTGAGTTTCTTATTGCTAAATAAAGCAACCCAAACTTTACCCATGGGAACTGCCTATGCTGTTTGGACGGGTATTGGTGCCGTAGGAACAGTAATTATCGGAATTTTTTATTTCAATGAGCCAGCAACCTTCTGGCGGATATTTTTTATCTGTACGCTTATAGGCTCAATTGCAGGATTAAAGTTCTTTGCTTCACATTAACGAGCGCTTGCGAAGTTTACCAAGCCCAAAGCGTAGGCAAAACTTCGAAAGTTTAGCCAGGGCTTAAAACTCTTGTTGGAGCGTAATGCCTGTACAAGAAATCAAGTTGGTTCCCGTGTTGCGCTTGTACGCTTTCCCTAAAGTTCGGGATACCTCAGCCTGCAGGGTACCACTTCACCCAGGGCTAAATGGCCAATATAGCATTTAGTTTTTAAGGTTGCAGGGTGCACCCACGTTATTCATAAACCTGATGGCAGCGGCAGCCCCGAAGCATGAGGGCTATAGCGAACAGCAGGACTACAGTCCGCCATGAAAAACTGCCCTTTCATTTCCAATCAATAAAAAATTATATCGCCTATTTATCAACTAATTTTCTTTTTGGAGCACAATGCCTGTGCAGGTAACCAAGTTGGTTCCCGTGTTGCGCTTGTACGCTTCGGCCTCGTTCCTCAGCCTGCAGGGTACCGCTTCACCCGGGGCTAAATGGCTAAAACAGCATTTCATTTTTAGGGTTTTTAAAGCGCCAAAACTTTGTGTGTAAACCTGATGGCAGCGGCAGCCCCGAAGCATGAGGGCTATAGCGAACAGCAGGACTACAGTCCGCCATGAAAAACTGCCCTTTCATTTCCCCAAAAAAAACAATTTTACATTATTCATCTGGCTATTTACAAATAATAGTCTCCTTAATTATATTTCACGTGTAACCTCCTTATCTTTAATGTAGTCTTATTGCTAAACATGGAGCAAAAACCTACAGATTTAGAGCTGATCCAAAAGGTATTGAACGGCGAAACCGATCAGTATGCTCTATTGGTAAAGCGCCATCAGCGATTTGTATTTACACTTGCTTTAAGGTTTTCGAAAAACAGGGAAGACGCCGAAGAAATTGCGCAGGATTGCTTTGTAAAAGCATATAAAGCATTGGGTGCCTTTAAACAGACAGCTAAATTTAGCACTTGGCTGTACACGATAACGTATACTACGGCGATGACTTTTTTAAGGAAAAACCGTTTAGATACTGCGTCAATACATGATGAAAGTACAATTTTACAGCTCGAAAATCACACCTCAAGCTTTAACGCAAATGGCTATGAGCGGCAGGATAGCCATGCTTTTTTAAATGTTGCCATTACCCAGCTTTTACCAGACGATGCTGCTATTATTACCCTATTTTATAAAGGCGAACAGAGTTTAGAAGAAATTGGCGAAGCACTGCACATGGAACCCAATACAATAAAAGTAAAGTTGCATAGGGCCAGGCAAAGACTTAAAGAAAAATTACAATATTTGTTAAAAGATGAAGTAAAGGAGTTACTATGAATACAATAGAACAACAGCTTTGGGATTATATTGATGGGAATTTGGATGATTCTTCAAAAAAAGCCATCGAAGAAAAAATTGAATCGGATGCCGAGCTTAAATCGCAGTACGAGGATCTACTTAAGCTTAATTTAGTTTTTGATGGGCTCGATCTTGATGAACCCTCTATGTCTTTCACCAGAAATGTGATGGAAAGTGTTGCTTTAGTTCCTGCCCCTATGGCGATGAAAACAAAGGTTGATAAAAAGATTATTTATAGCATTGGAGGCTTTTTCGTAATCTCTCTACTCGCCTTATTGGGTTATGTATTTTATAATGCTAACCTCGAAATGCCTCAATTCGATTTAAGGGTGAATTTCGATTTCAATTTAGAGAAATACATTACGCCTACGGCTATTTATGCCTTTCTTTTTGCAGATCTGGTGATCGGATTAATTTTTCYAGACCAGTTTTTAAGGAAGAATTTGCGCAGAAGTAAGAACGCTTAAATAGCTCCCGCAGATCAAATTGATTTACGCAGATTTATGTTCATCTGCGCTTTTTCCGAAATCTGCGGGAACTCAGCAAGGTAAATGTTACCCCAAGGTTTTTAAAATCTCCAGTCCCTTTGCCCACTTACCAAATCCGGCATCTGCATTAATATGGCCAGCATTACCGATATTAATAAATTCACTGCCCCAATTTTCGGCAAAAAATTCAGCCCTTTCTATTGTTACCCATTCATCATTTGAACTGGCTATAACAATGGTTCTAAAGTTTATTTTATCCAGTGGTACATGATCGAAACCCACCGTTGAGAAGTTATATCGGGGAGCTTCCAAATCACTCGGTGCAACGAGTAAAGCTCCTTTAATTTTCTTTTGATATTGTTTTGCCCAATTGGCAATTGCGGTACAACCCAAACTATGACCAATTAAAATCACATCAGCCAAATTATAGTTAGCAACGGCCTGATCTATTGTTTCAATCCAATCTTTACTGGCGGGTGTATCCCATTCCCGCTGATTAATTCGCATAACATGATCTCCGGATTTTTCGAAATGCGTTTGCCAATGATCTGCGCCTGAATTACCCAAACCAGGAACAATAAAATAGTAGGTCATAAAAAGTGAGAATAGATCCTGAATGAATTCAGGCAGCGAAAAATAAAACAAAAAAAGGCCGCCATCGCAAGAAAGCAGCCTTCTCTGTAAATATGATAAATAAATTAAATTACTTTCACATTAACGGCATTTAAGCCTTTTTTACCGTTAGCAACTTCGTACTGTACTTTGTCGTTTTCACGGATTTCGTCGATAAGACCTGTTGAATGAACAAAAATTTCGCTATCTCCATTTGCAGGTACGATAAAGCCAAAACCTTTAGTTACATTGAAGAATTTTACTGTGCCTTCTTGCATTGTATTAAATATTAAAATTAAGTATGCAAGGTAAGTTTTAATTTTTAAAATCAAAATAAATTTTAACATTTTTTTAACGTTAAAATTTTGTAAATAGCAGATTACTAAGGCTTTTTAATTGCCTTCCCAATTATTGTTAAAGTAATTTCACTATTATGTGGAATCCCGAGTGTTGTACCGGGAGCCACATCAAAAAGGTTTCTAACATAGATATCTGCTATACCCTGAGCCACCTTTTTTTTAGCTTCAACGTTCTCGGGAAGCACATTATAAATCGTTTTTACGTGTATCCTTCCCTGAAAATCTATCACCGCTGCAACTTGATAAGCAAAATCTTTATAAGCCCGATCTACCCGGATAATATACTGCGGAAACATATAATCGTAAGCTTCGGTCCTGTTATTAGCGCGATCAACGGTGCTGATTTTTTCTACCCTTACAATTTTACTTTTTGGTATAAACTGAACCGGATCTGTTGCAGCAAAAGCACTATCGCTATTCAAGTTAACTTTTGCAGCACGCTTCTCTATAAAAGCAGTATCGGCCTTGCTTGGTTTTTGCAGATCGGCAGCTTTGGCCTTCAATTTGTTTTTAATATAATCCTGCGCGTAAAAAGTCATATTTACATCCGAGCGAACATCTGAAGCAATTACTTTTCCATCAACCTGAATCCGCTGAAAAACCAAACTATCCTTACTGATGTGTTTTACTTTAAAAAATTCCGCAGCAAAATTATATACATTTCCGTGATCGTACTGCATGTAGAATTTTTGCATTCGTTGTTTCTGTGGACTCCAGGCCGACATGGTATCTTCTTTAACCACTTCAATAATCCAGGATGGTTTTTGCATAAAACCTTCCGTATTAAAAGAAAGTCCGGTTTTAAACCGGCGTTTTACCTCTTGATAACGGATGCCTTTTACAGGCTCGAAAGTAAAATCTCTTAAAGTTGGGTCGCTGGTTTTAGAGCCAAACTTACAGGCAGAAAGCATCAGCACAAAAAAGAAAAAGTATATCGTATTTTTAATCATTTCAACAAAAATCTTTGGCTAAAATAAGTTTTTTTAACCAGAGCTAAACATGCTGTTATAGATACAGGTTTATCTCCGCGCCTGTTTTTTCACCAAAATAACGTTAGCTACTTTGCGCTGCCCTTCATGGTCCCATTTTTTATTATCAGTTGGATAGTTGACAACACCATTAACCGGCATTCCGTTTACCCACAAAGTTGTAGAACCTCCACCATCAAAATTTAGGGCACTGGCACAGCCTAGCCAACGCATTAACCTGGTTAGCTCGAACAAACTCATGCCTGCCGAGTTTTCATTTCTTCCATCAACAGTTAACAAAATCACCCTGCCATTAGGCTTTACCCCTAAGCAGGTACGCGGATGGCGCAAACGGCTAAATCCGGTCGTATCTAGCTTTTCATCAATATGATTTAAAGTTAATAAGGGGCCGTTTAACAAAACGTCTTTAGCGGCCAGTTTTGTTTCCCAGCCACTTGTCCCATCCCACTTTTGGATCGAAATTTTTCCGCTCTCAATTACAACCGCCGCTTCCTGATGCCTTGCCCGATTTCCATTTTTATCCAAGCGGTTAGTATTAATGGTTTTTCCATTAACACGAACAAAATCTACTGAACCTCCATTTTTTACATCGAAAAAATTACCATTTACCGCAGCAATTGCTGTATCGCGTAATCCAAAATTACTGGTGGTAATTAGTTCTTTCTCTTCTGCCCCAATAGCAAAAACCGCCTTCCGTCCTGTATTTTTTATTTCTAAAAACGAAATGTTTTCGTTTGCAGCGAAAAGGTTTTTCTGATCAAAATGATACTGGAATAAAACCACTTGCTTGGCAATTCTGTTTTTATGCCATTTGGTTTTTATAACCGTTAACGAATCTGCACTTTGGCCAAAAGCAGATAAACTGTATGTAAATAAGGTAAGGGCAATTAATAATCTTTTAAGCATAATAGCTGTTTTAACCATAAAATTAAAAAACTGCCGTGTGTTTAGCTTAAAGCATCAAAAATTATACAAAGGGGGTTAAATAGATTCTTCATTTCGAGCGATTGCAACGAAGCCGAGAACCCGAAGGCTCAGCGAAGCTAAATCTGTTACAATAGATCTCTCCATTCCGTTTCACTGCAGTCGAGATGACGAGCCGTCTATTGAAACCTGATAGGTTTGGAACAAAAAAACGGAGCGATCAATTTAATGATTTGCTCCGCTTTTTTAATGATTGAATGAGTGAGTTATTGAATGATTGAATTTGGATAATGCATCCTATTATTCTCTAATTCAACCCTTTCATCATTTTATTTCTTAGGATCTAAAATATCTTTAATTCTGATATTCAAATCTTCATAATGTGCTTTGGTAATGGCATCACCTGCTGCTGCTCTGGCTTTTGTAGTAGCCAATAAGGTTTTTAACTCTGCTCTAACCAACGGTCTGATATCAGATAAACCAACATTGATTGGCGTTAAACCGTAACTTGCTGCATAATCTACAGGGAATCCAACCGGAAGCTCTGCTTCTTTGGTCATTAAATCCTGTAAACGGTCTACATAAGCACGTTGTAAATTACGTTTAAATGCATCTGCTCTTCCTGCAACAAAAACCGACGATCTTAAGTCCGTAAATAATTCAGGTAAGGTGTATGCTTTTGCTGCACCGTTTTTAGTTTCGTTATCTAATAAACGAGCAATACGCGAGGCGGATAATAAATTGCCTAAAGTATTTGCTTGAACGCTTTTAATGCGGTTTAACAATACACCATTATCAAATTTACTGAGTTGATCATTGCTGATTAACCAAAGTGGGGTAGTAAATAATTGTTGATTGAAGAAAGCAATAGCTTCTTTTTGTTTTGCTTTAGGCAAATAGGCGTAAACTGGCCCTTTTTGCTCATAGGTTTTAAAGTTTTCGCTTAATCCACCAACGTTTGTTGCCACATGTCCCATATAACGATTAAACTGGCCAACAATTTCGGTATAGATTTCTTTTAAATCGCTATAGTCTTTACCTTTTTGATAGGTCCACTTTTCTACGTTAGGCAAAATACGTTTTAAGTTGGCAATACCATAAGTACTTGCTTTCATTGCATTGTCGCCCAAATCTTCGCTCTGCAAACGAGGATCTAATGAAGTTCCCTGACGGCCATAGAAATACAAAGGATTACCTGCATTTTTCAATGTCCACTGGTCTAAAATTTCTTTTTCCTGTTCTGCAGTTTTGTTTCCAGGAATCCAAGAATAACCCCATTTCACTACCCATTTATCGTATTCTCCAATTTGTGGGTGAAGCTTGGTTACGCCATCACCAGGTTGAGCGATGTAGTTAAAACGCGCATAATCCATAATGGATGGTGCAGTACCATGTTTATCTGTAAATGCTTTCGAACGTAATGAATCAACCGGGTAAGCATAACTCGAGCCAAAGTTGTGTGGTAAACCTAAAGTGTGGCCAATTTCGTGTGAAGAAACAAAACGGATTAATTCGCCCATTTGCGCATCCGTAAATTTAGCTTTACGAACTTCAGGATTAATGGCTGCAGTTTGTACAAAATACCAGTTACGCAATAGGTTCATTACATTATGGTACCAACCAATATGCGTTTCTAAAATCTGTCCGGTACGGGGGTCGCTAATATGCGGACCGTAAGCATTGGCAATATCTGATGCAAAATAGCGAACAACTGAATACCTGGAATCTTCTACACTGAATTGAGGATCTTGCTGAGGCGTTGGCGCTTCTTTACCTATAATGGCATTTTTGAAACCTGCAGCCTCAAAAGCTACCTGCCAATCGTTAATCCCCTGGATTAAAAACGGCACCCATTTTTTAGGCGTTGCAGGGTCGATATAAATTACAATCGGTTTTACCGGTTCTACCAGTTCACCACGTTTATAGGCATTAGTATCTTTTGGAACCAAATTCCAGCGGTGAATGTAGGCTGTACGCTCTGCCTTTTGTGCGTTGCTTCCATAATCAATTTGAGATTGACCAAAAAAACCAACCCTGCTATCCATTATTCTGGCTTTTACAGGGGTTTTTGGCAATAATAACATCGACGTATTGAATTCGAAAGTAACTGCACCATTACTGTTATCGGTTGGAGATTCTGCTGCTCGGTATGTTTTAGCTGTTTTTACTTCAACGTTGATCGGGAAAGTTTTTACCGTATCGATATAAGAACGTGTTGCATCGTACATGGTAACTTTATAAGCCTTACGGATCTGGTCGGTAGCACCGATTGCCATTACATCACCGTTATAAAAATCGGTCACATCAATTACAACACCTGTTGTATCTTTATTATAAGCTTTAATTTCAAAGCTGGCTAAGATCTGTGCAAGATTAGAATTTTGTACCGATTCGTACATATCGCTGTTCGGATCGGCCTTTGTTGAATAACTTGGTACACGGATGTAAACCTGTTTGCCTCTACGCTCCCATTTCCATACCTGCTCATTTAATTGTTCCCCGCCATATTGCTGGTTGCCTACTTTAACGTCTGCGGGTACTTTGGCCAACCGGGTAACCACAAGCATTTCGCGGTTGATCATCGAATCTGGTATCTCAAAATACCATTTATCGTCTACCTTGTGTGTTTTGAATAAACCGTTTGTTGTTCTGGCTTTTGCGGTAATTACTTCAGAAAACGGCTTAATTCCTTCTTTTTTTGGTGCTGCAGTTGGAGCCGCAGGGGTAGTCCCTTTTGTCGTTTTAGATTTTTTCTGGGCATATACCGAACCTGATCCGGCTACACCAAGTACTACGATACCTGCGAGGGCAAGTACCTTAAAGTTTTTCTTCATGTGTATATAAAAGTTAGTTTGCTTGGCAATAAGAGGTTAAAGTTAGAACCTTGTTACACGACAATTCTTTTGTAACTGGAAAATTACGCTTTTTAGACCCTCTTTTCAAGGCGAACCACTTTAAAATAAACCTGATTATCCCTAAAAATTTCGAAAATTATATTTCTGTCTGCTTTTGATTTAAACATTTCGGTAAGGTCGTTTAAAGAATAGGTATCTATACTTTTGAAATTTACCCCAATAATTTCATCATCAGGGCAAAGTCCTGCTTTTTCTGCCGGACTATTTTCGTCTATTTCTCCAATCAGAACTCTTTTATACTCTTTCTGATCGAGGTAGATTACCATGCCTACCATATCATATTCGAAAGGAGTTTTGCTTAAACCATTTGGCTTAACATAAATAAAACCTTCCTGATAGTTAAACTGGATATTAAATTTCCGCAGCAAATCCGCTCCGACATTCCCATTCCGTTTTGATAAATCGATCTTATCTGCAATGCTCTTAAAATCAGGAAATCCGGCAACAACCTCTTTAAAAGCATAACCGCCAACGTTAAACCTACCCACACGACCAACATATCCTTTAATCTGGCCGCTAAGGCTCATCCCTAAATTAGCTTTAATTTTTTTTTCAGGTAGCGGGAATTCGGTTCCATGGAGCATCTCGAGCGATAAAGCATGGCTGGCTCCGGTATCCATTAAAAACCTTGCCTCAACGGTTTTACCACCAGGAACATCAAC
>NZ_JBFTQI010000097.1:0-11048 GCF_056398925.1 Pedobacter sp. 01T416_2 | reverse complement strand
GCCCAGGCCCAAGCAAAGGCCTGACTTGTGCTTTAGTTAAATCAGCACATTAATCTATCAAAAAAAGCTTAACTAGTTAAGTACTGTAAAAGCACAAGTCAGCTAGCCCACTACCCCAACCGCTAAGACTTGCCCTAGTAATGGACTTGTGAAAGCCAGTAGAGCCATGTTTACAATTTGAATCTAAGTAAAGAAACGGCTTCATCCCAAGACACTTCAGGTAATTCAGTTAACGCTAAAGGAATTTGGTCTTGAAATTTAAATTTACAAATCGTCTTCCATCCTTTAGGAATACCATCAAAAGGTTTTAAATATTGTTGCGTTACATTTGTTAATTTAATTTCACCTTCATAGACAATTTGATTATTCATATTTTCGATTCGATGAAAAATAGTCCCTAATGGAATCTCATATTCTGAATAGAGACAATAAACAATAACTTCTAACTTGCTTAATATATTAAACTTTAAGGCCTCTCTTAGTAAAGAAAAGTCCGATGATGGAAATCTTCCTGTAATGATAATATTTTCTTTTCTCATTATTCTATTGTGCAATTTTAGAAGCCTGCTTATAAAATTCGTTTATTTGCGCCCCATTTAATCTAGGAGAATTCTTCAGAGCTTCTTGTAAAGCTTCTGGGGAGCCGATTCTAGATGGCAACTTAATCCCCATGCCGTTTAAAATCCTACTACTTTCTTCAGCAGTAATCGTTATACCAGCTCTTTTAGTAAATTCAACTGGTCTTATTCCTAAGGGCACTTCTTTTTCTAAAGACTGAAAAACGTTACCTTCCAATACAGAAACGCCCTGCAAATTTTTTAGCGAGGCTATCTGTAAAATCCCCTTTCCATGTTCTTTCCCATTGATTGCAAAAATAGTTGACACCACAGGATCTGAACTTGTAGGTGTTATAGAGTGCTGTTGAAGTACTCGGTTACCTTCATATCCTTCACTAGTCCCTCTAAATAGATAATTGATTTCTTCCTTAACAGGGCCTCTGAAAACATTTATACTGGTACCAATGATTTTACTAAGCCCCCAACCAAACAATGATTGTCCTATATTATTCCATGATTCTTTATTCTGTTGGGCCCTACCTTCTGATGTTTTTGCCTGATTATGATCAAATGCACTAAAAAATTGCGAACCTGTTATAAGTTGTGTTAAACGTCCCTTTGTATAAAATGCATCGAAAACTAAAATTGCCGCCATTGCTTGAGCATTAGCACTTTCCGTAATTCTCTGCGCTTCTTTATAATCGCCTCTTTTTAAAGCGGCATCGCGTCGGCTGGCTACTCCATTAATATATGTATTAAGATATTCTAAACCGTCCATATCTACCCCATCAATCGGCCTGTTGCTTGCAAATTGATAAGGTGTCAATTCGGGATATTTAGAAGTTATCGGGTCCACGCTCAAAAACTTCCCAATCCTCGGGTCATAGATCCGCATCCCGTAATCCTGCTGGTTGCCCGTTCCCTTTACCTCGTTATCGTTCTCCTTGCCGTTAAAACCATAACGGTAGGCCTGTGCGCCTGGGTTTGTAAAATCGCGGCCGTTCATCTGCCCGCCAAAGGCATAATAATCGTTACTGTTAATTACATCAGGCTCGTAAGTACTACCGKTTTGCAAGCGGTTATCGCTCACTACSGCCATTACGTTACCCARGTGGTTACTTAACTCAAAGAACTTAAGGCCATAGCTGTTCCAAATACTGCTGCCATTGGCTGTAGCTAAATTAAGGYTTGGTTTCCACATTCCCAAACGGCTGCTRCCATACAGTTGTTGCTCGCGCCAGTTGCTGGTATTGCCGGTATTATCGTACACAGCCAAACTGTTACCCTGGGCATCGCGTACATAATAAGTGGTAATGCCATTGTACAACTTRCTTACCCGGTTGCCCGAWGGATCRTAAGTATAGTTGATGCCACCGCTATTTTTGYTGATGCTTTTGATTTTACCATAAACACTCCAATCAATGTTGCTGATGCCTTCGGCAGCATCGGTTTTTAAGTTACCTATTTCATCATAGGTATAACTATTGTTGCCWATATCGTTTCCATTGGTTACCCCTACMGCATCAKTTACGGCAGCCAAACGGTTGTTCAATAGTTTACCTGCGCCATCGCGGTTATACACATAACCCARATTATCCATGGTACTTCCGCCCTGGTTATTGCGCTGCAGGKTTARAATATTACCGTTACCATCGTAACCAAAGCTTTCTTTAAATTTATCGTTGGCACTGCCRAAGTTCCAGTTACCYRTACCAATATCGTGCTGGTTTACATTTTTAATGCGGTTAAGCTGATCGTAACCGTAACTATAACCCACTGTTGCATCGTTGTTTATTTTGGCWATGCTGTAGGTACTGTTGCTAATGTTTCCATTAAATAATGGCCGGCCAGTAAGATCGCCATTTGTTCCCACATACGTATGGGCAAAAGCGCCATTGCCTCCAATAGGGCTATAATCGCCATTATAATAACCCAGGCTATAGGCCAAGGCATCTTTTGCAATGGTGGCATTTTGGGGCTGTGCRGCATCGCCTCCCATTTCGATAGTTGGATCTAATTTTGTTCCRTTTACRCCTTTTAGCCAGCCTTGTAAGGTATAGGCATAATCTAAGCCCTGAACCTTTTCGGTATTACGACCAAGTTCCATCCTGGCCAGCGGACCATGCAGGTAGTACTGGTAGCTGGCATCCATGCGGCGGCTAGGATCGGTTAAGGTGCTACCGAAGCCATAATTTACCACATTGGCCTGGGTACTGCTCCATGCCGAGGTTAAACGGTTATCGGCATCGTATTTATATTGGTAATAAAAGGCATCGTTCTGGCCGTGCTGGTAGGCTAGAAAATTAACTTTGCCACTAATTAAATCGTATTCGTAATTTAAAGTTTTTAGTCCAAGCCCGTTAATCTGTTGATATAGTGTTTTTACATTGCCGCTTACGTCGTAATCATAATAAGTTGCATTAATGGCAAATGTCCCCGTTGTTTCGCGGTATACACTGGCCGATACCCGTTTACGCTGATTATTCTGGCTTAGGTTGGTTAATACCCCGTTATCACTTATTAATCCATCATAATAGGTTTTGGTAATCTGTGTATTACTGCCCAGGTTTAAAAAATTACGGTAAAAAGTATTGTCTACATAAGCAGGTTCGGCTAAGCCGCTGCTTGCCGTATTTTTCTGCCCCACTTCTCTTATCCTGCCCAATGCATCGTAATCGGTATAACTAAAATTGTTACCAGCGGCCTGTTTTGCATTTTGAGAAATGACCAGGCGGCTTAAATAATCGTACCAGAACTTACTGGTACCCGCATCAGGCGTGTATTGTTTTACCACCTGATTGGTTGCATTATAGGCATAAGTAGTGGTTAACTTATGTAGCGGATAGGTTCCGTTAAACTGGGTTTCTAAAGTACTGTTTTCGGCAATGGTAGTGGGGCCGCCTGCCGCTGGTATATTAAAGCGGTACCAGGCAAGGGCAGTACCATCGGCCACGGCAAAACAAGGGCTTTCGGCATTGGCTGTAATTTCGCCTGCTGCCATTAAACGTCCCGAATAAATCCTAAAGTGTTTTAAATTGGTAAAGTTACGCGGCATGTTTATCGGGTTACTGGAAATGGTCCAGCCGCAACCAGCAGATGGAGCACCTGCAACAGGTGCATAGGCTTTTCCGTTTACCCAGATCTGTAAAGCCCCCTGCGCGAGGTCTGTGCCTTGTACCACCACATGTGTCCAAGGTGATAGTGGTAAAATATCGCTTACATTGGCTGTAACATGGTTACTTAATACTATGCTAACATTATCCGCCGCAGTTTGGTTTAAGGTGAAAACATCTACATTAACCAGGTTGCCGTTTACACAGGCCTGCAGCATGTATTTCATATCGGGTGTAGCGGCAACAAACTGTTTGCCCCCATCCGCATCGGTATGCAGCCACATTTCTACGGCCGTATTGCCATGCCCCTGTAAAGTATTGCTAAGGGTTTGTAAAGCGGTATTCTGATCAGCTTCGCTCACCGGACCATTGTAATTACAATCTTCGGGCTGTGCTTTCCTGCCCCGTTGTACCAGTTCTACTTCGTTATCGGTTAAAAGCGTTACCCCTTCTGGTGGCACCGTACGGATCAGGTTACCTGCCAGATCGTAATAATACAGTGTATAATGGTAAGTTTGCTGCAATGCCTTTAATGTTACATTGGCTTTTGCAGCCGCGCAGGTATTGATATAGGCATTAACAAATTTTCTTTTTTCTTCGTTAATATAAGTTGTGTATTGCTCATGCCCAATTCCATAAGCCTGATCGATCAATGCTTTTACACAGGCCATAGGATCGATAGGTGCAGCAACATAAGGCGGCTCGTTACATAACAAATCGCGGCTACTGCTGGCATAAACCTCGTAATCGTGATAAGATAAAAAGAAACCAAATTTCTGATTTAAATAATTACTAAAGATGGTTTCGTAATTTGCAGATGAAGGACTTAAAGCATTGCTGAACGCAGTATTTAAACCTGATACTGCTGAGTTATAGGTATTTCTATCTATACAGCCAGTTGCTGCTCCATCTAAGAAAACCGGAAGTTTAATATCGTAATCCAATAAATGTTTACAATTGGTGCAACCTTTTATCAAAGTATTCAGCTCCGCTTCGGTTAAGGTCATGGCCGTTCCGTATTGCGCTACAAGGGTATTGTAAAAACCAGAAGTACCATAACCCGGGAGGTTGCCTAATTTATTACAAATGGCATCTGTTGTTGCAGAAATGGAGATTTGGGTAGGTTGCTGTTTAACCTCATATGGATACGGCGAATCGATTAACCATGGGTTAAGCAGGTCGGTAAAAGTGGTAAAACCTAAGGGCTCTAAAGTGTATTTAATTACATCGCCAAAGTTGGTAGCAGCATGCCCATTTATCATAATGCTCTGTTCAGCAGGTAAACTGCTTGCACCAAAAGGATGTGCTAAATCGCCTCCATTTATACATAAGGCAATTAAGTTGTTTTTTAATTCTTCTATTTTTGCAGTATAATTACCTGCTTCGAGGCCTTTTCTTAGGCGTTGTATCCAACCTTCGGCATTACCTGTACATGAAGTATTGATCTGGCTGGTTAAAGCCGCATTCTGCACTGCTATATACTCTGCTTCGGTTAAACCTGTTTTGGGCGCTGTAATATCGGGATCGAACCTACTTGTTTTTTCCGCGTAAATGGCAGGACAATTAGCTGGGTTCGGTGCAGGTGTRCAAAAGGTAGCACCGGTAATTGTATTTTGGTTTAAATATACTTTTTGGAAGGGCTCACAATTTATTTCTTGTATATAATAAGTCGCATCGTAAAAATATGTCGCAGCGTTCTGTCCGTTAGGAATATTTATAGTAACAGACTCATTTGCACTTGAGAAAAAGTGATCAACACGGAAGTTTACATTTACCTGTACATCCATATGGAAGGTAACCGGATTACCATTTTGATCGACCAGTTCAACAGTTGTTTTCCTTGGATTGTGAAAATAATATCCATAACAATCTATATACTTTGAAATAATACCATCGTAGTTGACGTTATCGCTTATTCTTGCACAAACGGTAACCGTGTTTGAAACACGCATGGCGCTTTCAGTTTGCAAAGCACTGCTTTTCATTGCCATCGACGGTGTAGAAACCGGCGCTGGTTGATATTTAGCTACCCAAACATTTCTGTATACCCTGTAACTTCCCTTCTCATTCTGTACGGCGAAATAAGGTTTAAATTCATATTCGCCAAACTGCTTTAGTGTATCTGATACAGCACTAATATTATTGCTTTTTCTGGCGGCACTTTTATTGGTTTCATTAGGTGCTACTTTACTAACACTATAGATGTTATTGCTGTCGAAATCGGCTAAAACCTGCTGTTCGGCCGAATTGTTTGCCATTAACTGCTGGGTAACTTCACAGGGCGTTTGCTCAAGGTTATTGGTGGTATTTGCTTCAACTGCTTTAAAAAGTGCAGTGGGCTGCTGATCACATGGATTACCGCCGCCACCACCACCGCCGCCGCTACCTCCAATATAAGTATTGCAGATACTTACCCAAACATTGTTAAATACATAGCTATTGCCACCGTAATATACAGTATAGCAATTGTAAAAATTCAAATCGCTGTTATACAAACCTCCGTTACAACCTACTTGAGGTGAATTGGATTCATCATAACCTTCATAAAAACTATAGTCGTAACGATACGGCGAAGAAATAGCATAATACTGGTTTCCGCCATAACTACCATCAGCTACCAAACTGTATTCAACGCCGCAACCAACAGGTATGCTTTCAACACAAGTTGTTTCCCATACATTGGTGTATCTCATTGGTTCACCACCCGGCATTCTTACCTCTATGCAAGCATAAAACTGTCTGCTGCTTAAATTGTTACAACTAATTGTAGGTGGAGAGCCGATATAACCTGAGGTGTAGGTATAAGTAATTTGCTGGTTATTGATGTAATCATAAACTCTATAACTATTAAGAGAGAGCTGTTGAGTAGAGCCCAGGAGCATCCTTGTAGAGCAGTCGTCACCGTTATTAGTATAATTATAATCGGAAGCTACCGGTTTCCCAATTGGACAAGTAACAGAAGGATCGCAGGTCTCGATATTTCTAAGTATCTCTATATATTTTGCTTTAAGTTCAAGATAGTAATCACGATAAAACTGCCATTCTCGGTTTTCTACTCTACACGCATCGTTAGGATTACAGGTATTCCAGTTCTGTGCCGTTGTATTAACCCCAAGATTGGTTGTACCGGTTGTATCTGAGCAGTAAAGTACAAAATCAATAAAAGCATAGATATTTTTAACGGCAACATCCGCTCGGCCTGTTTTTACCACACTAAAATTGGTGAGATCGAACTCCATACTACTTTTGTACGAGCTATGGGCAGGATCCGTAAAAAAAGGATCGGAATTGAGCAACCAGTTTATCGCATTACCGCGGTGATAACCAATTGCCGCAGCGGTTTCTATCTCCTTTAAACTATCATCCCATCTTTTCTCACCAGAGTGATTGATACAAAACTGCAATTTGCAATATTCAGGATGAAAACGTAAAAACTGTGCTGCCCATTCGGGTTTCCAGTACCTCACCAGATCGGATAAGCTAAATGACGCATCATAAGGAGAGCTGATGCTACCATCTTCCCTGGTCACCGCATTATCCGTGTATAAAGTTTCAGTATTGCCCAAATTACCATCAAATGCACCGTGTTTAAAATAAAGCTGCAACACATTGGTAGCCGTTTCCAAAAGATTACCTGATTGATCAACCATGGCATATTGCCCCCCTGGCGAAACATCCAATAACATAGGATTCTGGTACTCATCACAAGGAGAAGTGTTTCCGCAACCAGCTTCAAGCGCAGCAACCTTGGTCAGAAGATCATCATAAGTGCCAGAAATAAAATCCTGATAAGGAGCCGAGGTTTCGCCCAGTTGATTGAGCTTATCGATAAACATTGTAGTAAAGTCTGTTTTACTGCCCAGTTTTGCCCTTGCTGTTTTACAGTCAGAAAAGCAATCCTGAAAACGGCTCTCGGTCAGATATTTCAATACAAAATCAGACTGTTTCTTAATGTGCAGTCCTTCTTGTCCTTTTCTAACATATTCATCAGTAAAATAATTGATAACCCGTTCGCTGAGGTTAAAATTAAAAGTGATATAATATTCGCCTATTTGGTTAAAAGCTGTTTCTATGGTACTAGCGTAAATGCCAGCATCATCACAGTTTGAAGTTTCTGAGCCTATTTTAACGGGAGAAGCTGTACTATACACAATCACGTTGCAATTATCGCGTATAGTAATACCCAGTTCATAATAACAATTGCTGCAAGGCTTAAAAGCAGTACCAGGATATTCTGAAATCAATTTTTCAATATCATACTTTAAGGTAACCGGACCTGTTACTGATGCGGTGTAGGTTGTTGTTGCATTTAAGCTTAAACGACTGGCATCAAAACTAAACTGTTCAGGTTTTAATATCTTCATGCTGATCTCCCGGGCATCAGGTTTATTATCTAAACCCGAAACATTGCCAGGTGTATTGCCCGTTAATGCTGTTGCGATGGTTTTACCACTTGCATTAAGGTAGCTGATACCGATCTGCCCATTAGGGTCGACCACCATGTTTTTAAGATAATGCTCGGCAAAACCTACATCATTACCAAACAATCTATCCAGTTCCCACTGCTCTGGTTTCGAATAAAAATACTGGGTAGTATGTTTTTCGGAAGTTCCTGGCTGAAAGGTATAACCAACACCGCCCTGCAATTTTATACGTCCGGTATTATCAGGTGTATATTGTGTTACTGATAAAGGGTAACCACCGGCATCTGGAATATACTGATTAAAGGATGTTAGGTTTTTAAACTGGTTTTGCGGAGAGTAATATTGTGATGCTCCTGATGCTACATTTAAGGCCCCGGGTAAAGGTTCGCAGGTGGCAGCATTTAAGTCGGCATAGCTATATGGAACATTATTTGCATTTCTGTTAAAAGATGGAAAATAATGTAAGGCTTGGTTGGTTGTACTTTCTCTAACAGGAGCAGGTAAAATACTGGCAGCAGCGCGTCCAAACTGATCGTAAACATTTTCCTGTACTACCGCTACATCATCACTATTATTAAGGGTTACGGTTTGGCGTCCTCTTAGCGATCCATCAAAATAACTTACTACTTCTTTCTTTTTACCTTCTTCGGCATAAGTGGCAGAATATTGCCAGTTTAAATTTTCCTGATGCCAGCTTGGCTCCCATACTGCATAAGTATTGTTATCTTCCTGTTTATAAAACCAGTCTCCAGTATTTCTAAGTCCATCTGCCGTGTATTGCACCTGTCGCATCCTTACCAGGATATATTTGGCATTATACAATAACGAAATGGCATAGTTTTGTTCGTGCGTAGTTATTCTAGTGGCATTGTTTCTAAATATTGCAGCAATATCATCATTTGAATATGTCCCACTATTAATTTTTAGGGCATCTGCAATGACTTCCCATTCCGATCCACTGTCAATACCCACCCATTCTATATCGTATTCTTCTGCACCTGGTATTAAAGACCAGCTCAGCTTTAATTGATTATCCTGAACACTTCCATTACTTAACCGTTGTACTCCATGTGTTTTCGACACATCTCCTTGCTGACCATTAATACCCAAAAAAAGATAGGGTTTAAAAGCATATTTACGATCGATATTGATCATGCTGCTTAACTGCAATATTGGCGGCAATTGAGCACCAAATTCAGGGCTATTTATCGAAATAACATAAACTTTTACATAATAACCATTCTGAAAGCTATAAGTATCAATGCCCTTATAAACCGCTCCGGTTTTTTTATCGTAATTTACCTTAAGTTCTACGTCTTCGATTTTGGTTGCTTCTATTTGTTCTGGTGAACTAAAATATTCGACCCTGATTTTTAAGCTGCAGCTAAAAGACTGGCTAATGGCCTCTTCATCTAAAACCTGTAAGTTAATGGAATTTTTAACCGAAATATTTGTAATATCAGCCCAGTTAAACGATGTGTTTTTAAATTTTTCATCTTTTACCAATAACGAGTCGCCTACCTTAATGCTGCCCTTTAAGAAGTTTTGATAGGGTTCTACCGCTGCAAATGCATATTGTTGCAGCAATACCAATAAAGAAACCACAAAAATAAAACGGAGCGTTTTTAACATAACTGTAAATTATTTCTTAATAAAATCTTGTTTTAATTAGGCGCAATTACCTAATTATCCTCGTTTACTTCAGTTTGAAACAATACGCTGCAGTGCATATTAACATCCCAAAAACTGCTTTTTTTTGAACAGGTCAGCCTATTGGCCCACCTCTATCACCTCGTAACCACTATAAGCATTAACAGCCTTAAATCCTTTGCCTGTTTTTGTTACCATTCTTTCAATAGAAAGCATAGCATCCTCATTGATATTACTGTTTTTTGAATATTTCATTGAAATGGTTTTATCCATTTTAGGATTTAATGGATCATCCAGATTGCTTAGTCTAATCAGAACTTCAGTTGGTTTGAATGTTTCACTGTTAAAAGTAATACTGTATTCTTTACAGGTAACATGATGAGGATTAATCAATGCTATTTTCCGCAGTCCTTCAGGTGCTGGCATTTCGACAACATTATATCTTTCTTCCCGTAAATGTTCTACCAGTTTTTCCAATTGCGGAAACATCAACTGAGGGGCAATACGCTTATGAGATGAAATCATAATCTTTTTCTGTAGCCCATCTGTTTGCACGCAATAAGATCTGGTATTCAGCATTTCTACCAAATTCAGCTTATAATAAAAGTTACTGTCTCTCTTTACAAAACAATAAGCCGCATTGTTAACATTTACTGAGCTATCATTACCGTCATGAACACTTAATGTTCCTGAAATAAAAAGTCGATCAGCGTTAAAATCAATTGCTCTACCAGCCTGGGTAAATAGTTTTAGTTTTACGGTATCAATACTTATAGTTTCAACTGTATCTTTCACGTTTACCGTTTTTACAGTTGTTTTATTCGCAATCATTTTAGCACTGGAGTAGGCCACAACCAATAGGGCTAATATGCCAACTGATAAAAAGAATATTTTTTTATGTAGTGTTTTCATATTATAGGTTCTTTTTTCTGTACGATGAACGGTTTTCCTTAATGGTAGCAATACCTCTTTCCGTTTCCTTCTTCACACGCACTAATGATCCTTCATCATCATATTCGTAAAAGGTTGCAAAAGCATTTTCATCAAGTTCGGCCATCAGTTTAAAATTACGGCTGTCGTAGGCATACGATTTTAAATGAGCATCTTTGGGATGGATCCTGATGTCATCAATATAAATTCCATCATAATTAGCTTTTAACAGGAAGTCCATTTTATGATATCCGCTAACTTGTGTCCTTATCCTGCCTTCCAATAATTTCCATCCTTCTACAACGGCTTTATAGTTTAATTCAACCGGATAGCTATAACCATAATTAGGAACCTGGTAATAGGCACTTATGTTA
>NZ_JBFTQI010000096.1:0-12066 GCF_056398925.1 Pedobacter sp. 01T416_2 | reverse complement strand
ATCTTTAATAAAACCTCTTACCAAGCCTGATACTACGAAAAAAACATAATCATTATTATCAATGGGAGATAAAATGTATTTATTTTTCTTGATCAGAAGAGTATCTACATTTTTTTCTATTTCCTGGATAAATCCAGAGGTTATAGGGCATAAACTGCTGAAATAATTTAATACAGCGTTTACTAAAAATACCTTTCGGGATTCGAGCATACACAAATAGGGATAGACTTAAGACCCTTAATTATAGCGTTTTTTAACGGAATATAAAAATAAAGTAGATTATTAAGGCAATTATGATGTTTAAACACCTTTATAATGAGGATTTCTTAATATTTTGAAACACAAACTGATTTATCCGGGTAAAAATGCGGAGTTTAGTCTTATTAAACAACGAATAGAATATGCATGGCAGAGGCTGACAATCTTAAAAAAGAACGTAACAAATAAAACGAAACGTTTTTACAACATTCATTTCGTTCATCTTTTTCACAAAAAAAGCAAATGCGCGCAGACCACATGCAGAATAATAGACACTCAGTAAAAAAGAAAGTCCGGGTGGAAGGCACCCGATTATTAGAAGTAACATTTTGGCCTTCTGCTTTTTGCAGTTTGCAGATAATACCCAATAGATATTTCGTGTGAGCCATAATCATAGCTGCCGAATTTATTTAAACTATAATCGTAACCATAGCCAATCCGGAGGTTTTCGCGGACAAAAAACTCAGTAATCAACCCGATGGCACTCCTTGCCCTTAAATCGCTTTGTAATGCTGGCTTAGGATAAAATTTTACGGAGGTTCTATATGCAGCACCTAACCAAAGTTTTTCTTTGATCATTAAAAAAGCATTAAGATCCAATGAGGTTGGCCCGTTCAAATCATCTTTGATCAAAAAAGTAGGTTTGAACATAAAATCATTGTTCATTGGAAATACCATTCCCGCCGTTAAATAAAAATGCGGCTTAATTTTTCGTTCGAATAATGTACACCAGCCCTAATATCGGGTACAATTCGGCTTTCATATCCTGTCGGAATCTTATTGTCGCTGGTTTCATTTGGATCTAATAAACTTCCGTTAAGCCCCATCTGCATTACTCCCACTCCAACGCCAAAAGCAAGTACATTGGTTTCGGTACGGTCTAGCTTAATGCGGTAAGCAAAATTCCCTGATAGGTTTAACGAGTTCTGTGCGCCAATTTTATCTTTCGACACCAATAAACCCAAACCTAAACTTTCTTCCTTAACCGCTTCATCTACCGATATGGAAAGCGTTTGGGGAGCGCCCTGAATACCTGTCCATTGCGCCCGCACAAAGGCCTGCATATACAGTTCTTCTTTATAGCCTGCGTAAGCGGGATTGATGTATAAACCATTGAACATATATTGTCCAAACTGGGCATTCTGTTGCGCGAACAGGCACAGGCCGATTAAATTAAACAATACCGTTAAAATTATCTTTTTCATATCCTCACATTTTAGTTCCATTTACCTGATAACTGTAACATAACCTTTAAATTCCTGCCATTTGGAAGTTGTGGTTTTTACTTTAAGCACATAGAAATACGTTCCATCTACCAAACCATTCGCGGTCCAATCGTTTAAATAGCCGTCTTTCTCATAAACCGTGCTTCCCCAGCGGTTAATAATGGTAAGCTGGTTTTCGCTATAGCGGTCTAAGCGTTCAATAAAAAAGGTTTCATTTTTTCCATCGCCGTTTGGCGTAAACACATTAGGTATTTTAAGTCCTGTAATTTCTTTGGTATCAACTGATATATTGTTAGATGGATCGGGATCTATTTCATTGATGGTAACCCTGGCACTATTAACAACATTACCAGGTTTCATTGCTCTTACATTAATGATCAGCTCAACAAAACTGCCATTGGCAAGTGACGGGATCGCCCAGGAAACTGTCTTGGTTTGATCGTTATAACTTGCGGTACCCACAATAGTTGGATCAACACTTACGAAGGTTAAATTTTCTGGAAGGTCATCCTTTACCTGTATGTTGGTAGCCTCACCGATCCCGTTGTTGCGCACTAATAAATTGTATTTAAATACCTCGGTATTGATTACCTGTCTGCTTTCAGATCTTTTAACTATGGAAACATCTGCTGATATGGCTGTCTCCATCACCACTTCCATTTCTTCTGACAGATCGGAGCTACAGCCACCTAAGCTAAAAGTAATAACGGTATATTTCCCTGCAGTATTTACAACATAATCTTGCTCAGTAGCTCCCAAAATGGCGTTTCCATTTCTGAACCATTGATAAGAGGTAGCACCTGTGCCATTGGCCCTCAGTTTAACAGTAACGCCTGGTTTAAGGTTAAGCGTATTCGGATTGCCAGATTGCGCAAAGCATGCTGCTGCAGAAAGCAGCAGCACACCGAACACAATTATCCTTAACCTATTAAACATCATAATGGTTAAACCTTATGGCGCTACAGCGATAGTTGCTTTACCTGGTTTAACAGTAACAGTGATTGCTTTGCCGGCAGTTGCAGTACAAGTTGTTGCAGGTACAATCTGAACACCACCTGTAGCATAACTTCCGATAGCTGTGAAAACATACGCGCCTGGAGCCACGCCAGCCTTAAGTGTAAAAGTATCTCCAGAAGCAGAAGCTGCACCTAAAGTTGTAATATCAGCCACTGCGGTACCGCCGAGAGTTGCAGACCAAACATAAGTCATGGTTACACCAGTTGGCAATGTTATTGAAGCATCCTTGCTCGCCGTAATTACTGTGGCGGCTGTTTGATCGGTACAATAAACACTTCCGGGAGCTGCAACAGCGATAATAGGCGTAGGTAATTTTTCTACAACGGTATTATCAGAGGCATCACTAGGACAGAGATTCGCATCTGCTGGCTGAACCTGAACAGAATAAGTATGGTTTCCCACTGCTAATCCTGTTGCGATCTGATAAAAAGCATTTGAACCATTATATACTACCGTAGCTTCTGCAGTTCCGTCAACGGTCCATACAATTTTATCGCCATTAACAGGTGTATAACCGGTGAAAGTTGGATTCAATTTTACTGTACCTGTTCCGCACAGGTATACATTTGGCGTTTGTGCAAAGGCACCCAGCGGCAAYAAGAACATTAAGAATACAAAGATTCTTAGATTGCGTTTTGTAGATTTTTTTGTCATAATGTTAATTTGTTAGGGATGAATAATTTATTTTCTTTTTTAATTAATAGATACTGTAGGTTTATGTGGCACAAGCTTTACCCTAAAACTAAAAGGGATAGCCCGTTCGCAGCCGTTTGCATTTTTAATGGTTAATACCCCTTGATATACTGCTACCGGTGTATTTGATGGAACATTGATCGTAATTTCATTTGCTGGCAAAGTTTGATCTGAAACGGCAGGAAGTAAATTTCCGGCCCAGGAGATGCTATAACTAATGGGGTCGAAAACCGGATTAGTGTAAGCAATTTTGGTTGTAGTAAGTCCTTCACAAATACCAGGATTTGGTTCAAAGGTCAAATTCGGTAATGGATTTAAAATAACATCTACAGGCTCTCGACTTGCATTTTTACAACCTGTTAATTGATTAACGGCCTCTACATAGTAAGTAGTATTTGTACTAAGAGCAGGGGTAGTATAGCTATTTCCTGTTTTTAGTGTTGTCCCTCCTGACACCACTGAATACCAGTTGTAGGTGAAGCCAGCATCAGGTGTTGTAACCGAAAGTATTGCTGAAGATCCGCTGCAAATAGTTGTGCCAGGAACGCTTAAAGTTGGTAGTGGATTTACTTTAAGTGTAACCTTTAGGGGATCCGAAATTTCGGTTGAACAATACGTTTTAACTCCCCTCACATAATAATCGTATGAACCAGCAGTAAGTGTTGTTGGCGGCGCAAAGGTTGAACCAGATCCGACCTCATTCCCTCCGGTTTCAGCATCGTACCATTTATATGTGGTACAGGCCTGCAAATTGTTAAGCGTAAAGGTAGCCGTTGAACCTTGACACACTTCTTGCTCATACTTATTATTTACGATACCTGCGCTTATAGGCTTAGCGGGCTTGCGTATTATTTCATGCACCCTTATAGCGTCAAGAGCACCAAGAACGCCTCCCGCAGAAATCTCCAAACGATCATAAGAAGTGCTTACTGGAAAAGTCATTACATACTTATCGGTACTTCCGGTTAACAGATCAATACTCAGAAAAGTACCCGTTTTCTTAAACGGCGGACCAGCTTTTACCCCATTGAGATAAGGCTGAACAGTAAACCCGGTCAATAGATCAGCCTCAAGAAGAGCTGAAGGGCTAGAAAGAATAATAGTCACCTCATCTCCAGGTTGCGAAGGATTGCTGTAGATTGGAGATAAAAAAACCTTATTAAGAACAGAAACCCCCGTATTCAACGCCGCGAAGGTCTCTACATCTCCATCAATTGCGCGCTCGGGCTTATCAACAAAATCAGTAACATTAAGAACTCCGCCCACTACCGTTGGAATCACACCAGAAAGCACATCAACTACCTCATTACAAGCTAGTGGCGTAGTGGTATTTTCCATAACATAAGCATGGAATACCTTAATGGAAGAACCTAAGGCCACTATGCTGGAAAGCTTTACATACACCCCGTTAAATGCTTGATGTGGTGTTAAGGCAATCTCGATTTCCCCTGTTCCACTTATAACTTCCGCAATATTTACAGAATTATAAATAGGTGTTTTTACAGCATCCTGCCCTGCAAAATTCCCCAAACCAATAAGTGGCCAAGAGGCAGAAACATCATGCATATTTGTAAAGGAACCGATCTCTACTCCTGTTAAAACCCCCACTAACTGACTGGGAACAGATATTTTGACTATCACTGAAGTATTAGCTGCAAATGTACTTGTCAGTCCTCCATCTTTAAATTCCAAAAATTGAGTTGTTGCAGCAGCATTTAGGAGCCCTAAACCTACTTTTAGCGTCGATGCATCGGTAACCACACCATTTACTGCGTTGTCGGCATTTTCAATCTCCCCGTAAAATAGTGCAGGACCACCTAGTATACCTAGTCCTTCTCTGAGATAACCCTGATGGCTTGCATAAGTTCGTTTCGGTTTTAAACACTGCGCACGTAAAAACACAGGTAAAAAAACGCACACAAACACCAGGAAAGATAGACAAGAGCGCCTTTTCAATGTAAGTTTGGGATGACGTAAAAATTAAATTTTGTTTGTTTGCTTGTGATACAAAAGTACTACGGGCCAATGCCACATTATCCGTTCACTTTATTCATTAAAGCCTTTACCAAAACGTAAAAACCTGTTTTGTTGATATTTATCAACAAAAACAAAGTCATCCGAACCTGATTTGTATAGCTGCTTCCAGAACAAAAATTTTAGCCTATCTGTTAAGCCTTAAACATCCTGCCGATCTCTTGCATCACCTGAGGTGGTATGCCCGAATTTGGCTATTGCTGTACGAAAAGAAAAGAAACTTTAAAATGAGTTAGGAAGGCCATTTTGTAGATGATCAATATATCTATAATAACCAAAAAACTAACCCATTTTAGGGAATTTGGTTTTATGACAGCGAAAGTTTTAGAAAAAATTTCGGTATTTATTAATGCGGGGAATTTCAGCGGTACCAGACAGAGCAGGCACCAAAGTGTGATTAACAGCTCGCACCTTAACCCAAGCTTCGATAATATTTGAGCCCACACCGATGGAAGAGATTTTAAAGCCAGAATTAAGCTTAAACACTAACCAACAATACTTTACAACAATGTTTTATACAAATATTTTTAGCTTAAAAATTATTTAAAAAATAATACTTGCAAGAAACAATGGTTATTGTATCTTTGCACCCTCTCTGGAAGCTTCCACTCCAGAGTTTAAGAAAGCCTTCCAGCAATGGGAGGCTTTTCTTATTTTAAGGCATTTTAGAAAAAATTGAAGTTTTGGCGTGATATAGTAGCAAACAATCTTTTATTTGCTCTTAAAAATCACTACCGCCAAGGGTGGCAAATCGACAATTATTGAATATTCCTGTCCGTTATAACCCTCTGGGTCAGGAACAATGTCCCCGCGATTATTAATGCCGCCTCCATAATAAACAATATCATCAGTATTAAAAATTTCTGTCCATTTGGTTTTAAAAGGAACACCAATTCTATAATTTTCACGCACCACCGGCGTTAAGTTTATTGCAACAACCAAAGTATCTTTTGCTTTTGGTCCTTTGCGCATAAATGTGAAGACAGATTCGTTTGCATTATCGGCATCGAGCCATTGAAAGCCTTCATAACTAAAATTGAAATGATACAATGCGGGTTCTTTACGGTACAGAAAGTTTAAAGCCTTAACGGTTTCCTGCATGCCCTTGTGCGGCGCGTATTGAAGCAAATGCCAATCTAGCGATTGCGTAAAGTTCCATTCGTTGGTTTCGCCAAACTCATTCCCCATAAACAGCAGTTTTGCTCCCGGATGGGTGAACATATAACCATAAAGCGCCCTTAAATTTGCAAATTTCTGCCAGTCATCTCCAGGCATTTTATACAACATTGGCGATTTACCGTGTACGACTTCATCATGAGAGAAAGGCAACATGAAATTTTCGGTAAAGGCATAAGTCATGCTAAAGCTCAACTGATGATGGTGGTGTTTCCGGCCGAGGGTTTCTACTTTAAAATACTTTAAGGTATCGTTCATCCAGCCCATCATCCATTTCATGCCAAAACCCAATCCGCCAGCATGTACCGGATGGGTTACACCAGGGTAAGTACTGCTTTCTTCGGCAATGGTCTG
Organism: Pedobacter sp. 01T416_2; assembly: GCF_056398925.1. Taxonomy (NCBI): domain Bacteria; kingdom Pseudomonadati; phylum Bacteroidota; class Sphingobacteriia; order Sphingobacteriales; family Sphingobacteriaceae; genus Pedobacter; species Pedobacter sp. 01T416_2. The sequence continues at coordinate 5,308 of NZ_JBFTQI010000096.1, read as the reverse complement.
TACACCCTCAAAATTTCCATAAACGGCAACATTCAGGTCCTGCAAAAACTGTATGGCCCCAAAGTTTTCACTTCCACCATATTCGTTTGTTGCGGCATCTCCATCTTCTCTGGAGAAATTGAAATATAACATCGATGCTACGGCATCTACCCTTAGGCCATCTGCATGATATTGGTCAATCCAAAACAACGCATTACTAATCAAAAAAGAGCGTACTTCGTTTCGATCATAATTGAAAATGTATGATTTCCAGTCTGGATGGAAGCCTTTCCGCATATCGGCGTGTTCGTACAGATGTGTTCCATCAAACTCATATAAACCATGTCTATCGCCTGGAAAATGAGAAGGAACCCAATCCAATATTACCGCAATATCTGCTTTATGGAGCTCGTTAATCAGATACATTAAATCCTGTGGAGAACCATAACGCGAACTTGCACCAAAATAACCTGTAATCTGATAACCCCAGCTAGGGAAATACGGAAACTCCATTACAGGCATCAGTTCTACGTGCGTAAAACCCATTTCCTTTACATAAGGCACTAGCCTGCCAGCAACTTCCCTGCAGTTCAAAACACGTTCTGGATTATCCGGATCGCGCTCCCAAGAACCTAGATGTATCTCATATACCGAGATGGGTTGATCCAAAGCATTTATTTTTGCTCTTTTTTTAAGCCAGGCTTTATCTTTCCAGGTATAATCGGTATCCCAAACAATGCAAGCTGTTTGTGGCGGATGTTCCCATCTTCTGGCATAAGGATCGCCTTTTAAATGCTCAGATTCATCAAAACCTTTAACAAAATATTTATAAACTTCGCCCTTTGCAATTCCGGGGATAAAACCTTCCCAGATACCCGATTTATCCCACCGCACGCTCAGCGGATGTGAAGCGTTGTCCCAATCGTTAAAATTACCCACTACACTTACACGGATGGCATTTGGAGCCCAAACCGAAAAATAAGTTCCAGCGGTTCCATCAACGGTAATTAAATGTGAGCCCATTTTCTCATAAAGCCTAAAATGCTTTCCTACAAGAAAAAGATCAATATCGTAATCGGTAAATAAACTGTGTATCCAAACGGATTTCTGTTGATCAGTTTTTGGTTGGGATGATTTTTTTACAAGAACTTTTTTTGCTGCTGGCATAGGTATTTTGGTTAGATTAGATGAAACCCCAAATACCAAACAGCATTTGGGGCTCAATGTTTACAGACTCAAGATCTGTATTTCTAAGAAGTTCTTATTGCATTTAAAATGCAGGATATTCTGATCATCGGTATAAAAGTCTTTCACCTCTTTATTGTCGATAATGATCTTTTTGACCTGGAATTTTACGCCAATAACATTGCAAACATAAAATTCATAATTAGGCGTATACAATCCTTCATTACGCTGATTCACTTTAATGGCCTGAGTATCGCCTTTTACAGTGAATTTCTTTTCCAGATAAATATCCTGCTCGTAAGCAAAAGTATCGCCATGATCTTCGTACATGTATGAATTAACCTCGTAATCGCTGTGATAAATATTCAATACCACTTCGGTAATAGATTTTTCATCAACATATTGCATTACCGGATATTCTGGCAAAACTGTACCTGCCCTTACAAACATTGGCATACTATCTATCTTTGCATCAACCGTATATTCGTTACCGCCATCCAGGATTTCGTTGGTCCAGAAATTATACCAGGTACCTTTTGGGAGGTAAACTTTTCTAGATATTGCACCCTGTTCTAAAACCGGGCATATCAATAGTTTATCACCATAGCAAAATTCATCCTGACGGAAACTGTTGCTGATATTTTCTTGCTCAAGCATCACTAAAGGCCTTAAAATAGGAAAGCCATAACGATGATGCTCCCAGAAAACTGAATATAGATAAGGCATTAAACGATATCTTAATTCGATAAACTTACGGTTGATATCTTCGAAAAACTGGCCAAAGCTCCAAGGTTCCCGTTCAGCGGTATCGCCGGCAGAGTGTGCACGCATGAAAGGAGAAAATGTACCTAGCTGGATCCAACGGGTAAACAATTCGCCATCTGGCTCACCACTAAATCCGCCGATATCTGTTCCACAGAAAGGCACACCAGAAACTGATAAACGCTGGCACTGTATATTTCCGATCTTTAAATGCTCCCAGGTTGCGATATTATCGCCGGTCCAAACACTTGCATAACGCTGCATGCCCGCATAACCAGCCCTTGTAATGGTAAACGGACGTTTATTGCGCATCAGTTTTTTTAAGCCCTCGTAGGTAGAACGCACCATCTGCATGCCATAAACATTGTGTGCCTTACGGTGTGAGCCGCGGTAACCATCATAATTATGGCGGACATCGTTGGGGAAAGTTCCTGAACCGAAAACAGCTGGTTCGTTCATATCGTTCCAGAAACCTGCAACGCCCATATCTACCAGCTCTTTATATAAATTACCCCACCAGCTCCGTACTTTTGGATTGGTGAAATCGGGAAACTGACAGCGTCCTGGCCAAACATGCCCTTCCATATAATAATCGTCGCTGCGGCGACAGAAAAATCTTTTCTCTTTGCCTTCTTTAAAAACCCAGTAATCGTCATCTACCTTAATTCCAGGATCGATCATTACAACGGTTTTAAAACCATCATCAGATAGCTCTTTGATCATTCTTCGCGGATCTGGAAAGTATTTTTTATTCCAGGTAAAACAACGGTAGCCATCCATGTAATCGATATCCAGATAAATGGCATCGCAAGGGATTTTACGTTCCCTGAACTGTTTGGCTATTTCTTTAACTTTTGTTTCAGGGTAATAACTCCAGCGGCACTGCTGATAACCCAAAGTCCATTTTGGTGGCATCGGGTGTGTTCCCGTTAAAGTTGCATAACGTTTAACAACATCCATAATATGCGGGCCATGGATATAATAGTATTGCAGTTCTCCGCCATCGGCCCAGAAACTGGTTTTATTTACATCCTCCGACCCGAAATCGAAATACGATTTAAAGGTATTATCGAAAAAGATACCATAGGCGGCCTGATTGTGCAAACCGATATAAAAAGGTATGGTACGATAAAGTGGGTCCTGGTTCCAACCGAAAGAGTAAGCATCGGTATTCCAGTTTTCGAAACGGCGCCCCCGCAGGTTAAAATTACCAGATTTATCGCCCAAACCGAAGAAATTTTCTTCAGGGTGGCATTTTTTGGTTGCGTAGATATAATAACCGCCAAAATCTACATTTTCTTCCCAGTGCATAGAATTGGCTTCATCAACCATTACTACATTGGTAATATTATCAGAAAAAGAAATATGGAAGTTTGCTTTTTCTATTTTACAGGTTACCGCATGGGTAGAGATCGTGAAATGATCATCATGTTCCTGCATTTTAAAAACAGACACTTTTTGATCTACTTCGGGTACGGCATAAGAAAAATCCTCTAAGAAAACGCCATGAGGAGCCAGGCGAACGCGGATAATATCGTCGCTTACCACCCGAATTTCTACTCTTGCATCGCCATCAGAAAAATAAAAACGGTTGCCCTCCTTTTTTACTTTTTTAACTGCACCGAGGTATTGTTTAACAATTGGCTTTACCGATATATCAACTGGATTGTTTAAATGCTGTATTTCTTGCTCCTTTTCGACCAGGTCACTTGTCTCGTTAGGTTTGTCGTTTTGCGCTTCCATCCTTATTTATTCAAAATTTTAAATTCATGGTTCTTAAACCGGGATGTGCTTAAGAAAGTACTATAATACAAATATTTTACAAAAGGGATGTAGCTTTTTATGAAAAGATTGTTTTCAATAGTGTGATTTTTACACTAAGCCATGTTATTTCACAATTTTGCCATAAGATTTAGTATCGTCCTTTGTTTGATAGAAAGCTAGATTGTAAATTATTTATAAACATAAATTTATAAACAATTTTGTTTATTTTTGAATATGGAAAAATTGATCAATAAGTTTAAAGGTATCCACCCCGGCCTTATACTGGAACGTGAGCTTAAAAAAAGGAGGCTTAAAAAGGGCCCATTGGCGCTTTCCTTAAACGAATATCCTCAGACCTTAAATGATATTACAAAAGGTAAGAGAGGAGTTACAGCTTCACTTTCCATTAAGCTAGATCAAATTTTGGGTTTAGAAGAGGGCACCATGCTGATACTCCAGGCTTACTATGAGATACAGAAAGAAAAAGATAAACGGAATGCAGCCGATAAACCTGATTTATCAATTCTCAGAAAGATACTTTTTTGGGATACAGATTTTGATAAAATAAACTGGAAAAGCCAATATAAATCTGTTATTCAAAGGGTATTGGAGCGGGGAAATAGTGATGAAAAAAATGAACTAATTAGATATTACGGRCAAGATTTAGTGAATAAAGTAGCCATTAATAGTATTGACCAAACCGGTCGAGATATCTAAAAATCAAATTATGTATTGGAATACCGTTAACGAACTTTTAAAAAGCTGCTTGCTTGAACTTATGCAAGCAAAGGAGCTATCTAAGTTTCGGCTGGTTGGTGGAACAGCGCTTAGTCTTTATCTCGGTCACCGTTTATCGGTCGACATTGATCTTTTTACAGATGCAGAATATGGATCAATAGACTTTGATCGAATTGAGAAGTTACTCAGGAATAAGTTTGCCTTCGTTCAAGGTAATTTTGGTCAATTTGCAGGTCTAGGAAAGTCCTATCTTATTGGTACGCATAAAGAGAACATTGTTAAGCTGGATCTCTTTTACAGCATGGACCCCTTTTTTGAAGATCATGCGGATCATGATAGTGTGCRTATGGCAACCATACCTGAAATCATTGCAATGAAGATGGATATTGTACAAAGAGGTGGCAGAAAGAAAGATTTTTGGGACTTACATGAATTGCTAGATAATTATAGTGTAAGTGATATGATTGAACTTCATAAAAAACGTTTCGAATGGACTCACGATGAAGAAATGATCAGAAAAAACTTCACTAACTTTCTTACAGCTGACGATGACTTCGATCCAATATGTTTAAAAGGGAAAATATGGGAGTTCGTTAAAGAAGATTTAACAGAGGCGATTGATAGCAGCAACAAGGATAAACCAGTCGTATAGTGGCACAAAAAAGCCCTCTATACTTTTAGCGTAGAAGGCCCTTAAAACTCAATTAACTGGTTATGGATTAAAACTAATGGCTACGTAATAGATAGCGCCTGCCGATGGATTTCCGTAAGAAGTAAAATAATATTTGTTCAGCACGTTAGAACCGCCAAGTTTAATGATTGATTGTACTGAAGGGATCCGTAAACTCACCTGCGCATCTAAAGAGCTGTATGCAGGTAC
>NZ_JBFTQI010000095.1:0-11111 GCF_056398925.1 Pedobacter sp. 01T416_2 | reverse complement strand
ATAATCTGTTAAGCAAGCAAGGAAGAAATGCCCGCCACCTTCAAAAAATTTTAGAAAAAGACTATCGTGAAGACCTGATCGATTATCGTTTCAGCGCCAGTCTGGTTAGTCAGGTATTAGGCATAAAAGATGCTGAGCTCATTGATTTTATGCAGCAATACCGCCCAACTTATCAGTTTGTGCTCGATGCTACTGATTATTCTTTTAACCAGTTTATCAGAAATGCCTATAAAAGCTACAGGTTAAACCCCAAAGCACTGCAATTGCCTCCATTGCCTAAAATAACCATCGATAAGCTGTGAAAGCGCCAATTATCATCGTTAAAAAACTTCCGGCAGCGGGCATGGCAATCTTTCCATTTATCCTGTTAAAATCGCCGCGGTTTAAAAGTGATCCAATCATTATTAACCACGAAAAAATCCATTTACGCCAGCAATTAGAATTGCTTATTTTCCCTTTTTATATTTTATATCTGGTTAACTACCTGCTTAATCTTATTAAATGCCGGAACCATGATTTAGCCTACCGTAACATCGTTTTTGAGCAGGAAGCCTATGAAAATGAAAATGATTTAAATTACCTAAAAAAGGGTAATTGGTACGGCTGGTTTAAAAAGATCTGAAACAATAGTTTTCACCTTCAATTCAATTGTCAATCTGACAATCATTTTGTTAAATGCTTTTTATCTCTAAAATTTTTCGTTTTCTTTGTAGGCAATGAAGAACTGTTTAGCTGCCATAATCCTGATTCTAAGTTTCTGCTCTACAAAATTATATGCACAGGAAATTGATACTATTCCGATCAATACAAAAGACCTGAATATAAAGTTAAAGCGTAGTCCTTTGCCGAGCAGACAAGGACCATTAAACTTTGAACCGGTAAAAATTAAGCCTTTGGTGGTAAACGCCAAGATTAATTATTGGAAAACAAGAACCAACATCGGTATCAATGTTAATCAGGCCCAGTTTAGTAACAACTGGAAAGGTGGGGGTACCAACTCTGTGGCTGTTGGTGGCTTGCTAAACTGGAAAGCAGAATATAATAAAAACAGCTATAGCTATATCAGTGAACTTGTTTTGCAATATGGTAAAATCAAAAATAAAGATCAGCTGCAAAAGAAAACCAACGACCGTATTTTTTGGGACAATAAAGCGTCTTTCCAACTCTCTAAAAGCTGGTTCTTTTTCGGATCGATAAGTTTTGAATCTCAGTTTGATAAAGGCTTCAGATACTTTAGGGATGGGAATGGAGATGAACAACAGGTTTTGATTTCTAAATTTATGGCACCAGGCTATTTAACCGAATCAATCGGTTTTGAGTACAAGCCTGTTAAATATTTCTCTACACGGATCGGTACAGGTACAGCCAGACAAACTTTTGTTCTCGATACCGCGGTATACGACGGTAAAAATGAGGTTTACGCAGTAGAAAAAGGGAAAAACTTTAAAAACGAACTGGCTTTTCAGATCGTGAGTGCTTTCGATAAGGATATTTTCACCAATACAAACCTAAAAGCGCGATATGCCATGTTCATTCCTTATAAAGATTTTAAGGCAAGTAAAATCGACCACAGGTTAGACATTGCTTTAACAGCAAAAATTAACCGTTTTATGAACACCAGTTTAACTGGGGTACTTTTATTTGATGATGATACAGGCACAAACAAAATACAGGCGAACCAAACTTTAGCGCTGGGTTTTGGCTTTACCTTCCCCAGATAGGTTTAGGCGCCACCAACCTTACCTATTTCCCAATACGGCATTGTTATAATCTGCCTGAAGCTTACGCCTCTTTGCTTTAGGTATTTTTTAAACTGTTGTACCGATTTGGCCCTGCCAGTTAAATAAAAAGTAGCATTTTGCCACATTTCCCAGCATAATGGATGCATATTTTCCATCCAGTTAATGGCATTTTTTGCCGGGGCATTTACATCAGAAGGCACGGTATCGATCAATAACTTAAGGTGATCAACAGAACTCAGGTTTTCTTCCTGAAGCTCCAAAACTCCAAAGTATTCAACATCTTCGTCGATCACTTTTTTTCCAAGCGATTCGTACAGGCCCAGGCTGGTTTCGTCGCCAAAAAAGAAATGCTGATTAGATTCTTCATTGTATTTTACCTTCGCGCGATCTACAATAAGTTTCAAATGGTCTCCTTTTTGGATGTTCACAGCTAAGCTATGGCCCGGTCCTTGTCTGTTTAAGTAAAAAATAACTTCGCAGGTTTCGTGCGCTTCATCAAAGCTAGATAAAGTATAATGCCTATATTCATTGGCATTAACCCTTAACARCACTTCCATTCCAGGAATAAATTTGGCATCGAAAAAATCGCCTTTAAAGGTAACGCACTTTAAGTTGCTGCTTAACATTTTAGTTTCTACAACTTCTACCTGATATATTTTATTGCTGATCACTTTTTCCATTGTGTTGGCCAGCCATGATGGTAATTTTGGCATCGTATTCTTTTGTTTAGTAACTTTGAACAAAAGTAGTTGTCTAACAAACGCATCTTTTTATACCAAAAGGATTAAAGTTTATATCAAAAGGATTTTATGGCTTTAAACATTTATGATGGTGACGATAAATACTATATTGTTGGTAACAAGTTCGACAATAACGAATTTAATCAGGCACTGGTAACCGAGCGGAGGGATAAATACAGCTTTCCGTTTGGCGATGCAGAGATTGTGGAGATCGCTTTTTCGGGTATTTACATTGTTTACGGCGATATGCTCGTGAAAAAGAGCCGCCTGCGCATTAAATCTTTTGATGAGCCTGATATGGTTGAGCTTCATTTTTCAATTACAGGCGGCGGGATTATGGAAAATTACCTCACCAACAAACGCCTGGATATCAAAGCCAATCAGCACAATATTATTTATAGTCCTGATTTTGATGGGATGGCAGAATTTACAGTAGGTGGTCCGCATAAATTTTTCGAGGTAAATTTCGAAAGATCACGTTTTGTTGATTTAACTGGCGAAAGCAGCACTTTGCTAAAAAACTTTGCCGAAAAAATTATGAACAACCGTTCGGTAGAGCTTTCATCAGAAAACCTGCCCATCAGCTTAGCCATGCACAGTTGTATAAATGATATTATGAACTGCCAGTTTACTGGTGGATTAAAGCTCTTGTTCCTACAATCTAAATGCCTCGAACTTTTGGCATTGCAAGCTCAGGCTTTCGAATTGGCGGCTAAGAAAACAGAAAGCCCAGCCCTTAAATCATACGATAAAGACCGCATTTATTATGCACGCGAATATTTGTTAGCCAATGCCAGCCATCCCCCATGTTTAACCGAATTGGCAAAGGTTGCAGGCATAAACGAATTTAAACTGAAACATGGCTTTAAAGAAATTTTCAAAAACACCGTTTTTGGCTATTTAAGCGATTATAAATTGATGCGGGCCAAAGAACTCCTGGCCGATAGCAGCAAAAATATCAAAAATATTTCCGACGAACTGGGCTATTCTTCGGTACAGCATTTCAGTAGTGCTTTTAGTAAAAAATTCGGTGTAAGCCCTGGTAAAGCAAGGTAGTTTAGTTGGGGGTTTGGACCTTTAGTCTTCATATGTATACTTCCTAGCCTTGGGTTTAAACCCAAGGCTAGGAACACCCAACTTATCCCTTCTTCCTTTTTTTCTTCAAATCGAGATAATCAACATAATATAAAACCTTTACAGAAAGGCTGTTATTCTGAGGGGCATTTAAAATTCCGCTCAGGTTTTTATTATAACGTTGCGTATAAAAAGTATCATAAGTTTCGGCCGCATCCTTGTACGAAACAGAAAGGGTGCTACCGGGTGCAAATTGCCAGGTATAAATCAAATCAATATTAAACACATTATAGTTTCTATCCATCGCGGTTAACGTTGGCCCTTGATAATCGGTTAAATGGCCATCAGGCTGAAGCAGGTAAAATTCTTTATTTCGTCTATCACTCCAATAATGTCTTAGTACAACGGTTAGCCCCATTAAGTTGGTAAAGGTATATTTAGCATCAAATGAGTTTTCTACCGTTCTGCGGTCGTATTTAGAGAATATAGCTTTATCACCTTGTGCGGTTACCCAGTTTACATAATCGTAGTTTGGGTTAAAGTTCAGGTCTAAACCAAAAGCAATCTTATCATTTAACCTCAGGTTCTGGAAAAAGTAAAAATTATACTGTTTGCCGCCGAAAAGATGCTGTTCAAAATAGCGCACATTTCCACCAAAATTATAGGCCTTGGCGCGGTTGGGATTTATATACAAGGCAACACCAAAATTTCCTGGCGCCTGATACATTTGTCCATTTCGGGCTTCGTAAAAGTCGTTCCCTTTTCTATCTACACTTAAATCAAACTCTGCCGACCATTGATTTTTAAATTGAACCCAATACCCTGCATTCGCACCTATTTTTTGATAAGCACTCGGTATTGCCCTGCGAGAATAATTTAGATTAAGCCAGCTTTCAAATTGATTATACCATTTACTTGGCTTGTATACGTTATAACCAATACCAATCCGCTGATCTAAAAAGTTGTTAYTGGTAAAGAAACCCATATCTGATGGATCAAATTTATCATCTGCATATACCTGATTGTAGCTCCAGGTAAAATTGCCGCTCTGTTTTCCAAACCTTAAGGTGTAGCTATAACCCGTGCTCGATTCTTCACCCCGTAAATAGCTCATTTTGCCCCCGCCATTTACGAAATATTTATTGCCTTTATTGTTTAAATTGAAAAGCAGCGCACTCACATTGGCATCGTAAGCAGAGCCTTGCCTAAGTACATTTGTATTGATAAACGTAGCCGAACTGTTGTTTTTTAACGACTGATCGAAAACCAGAATATTATAATTGGTGAGCGGTTGCGTTTCTACCATACGAAGGTTACCCTGAGCATCCTCTACCTCGGTTTCCATGCTATTGGTAATGGCATTAAATATCCCAATACCCAGGCCTTTTGCTGTCCGTCCTGAAATTTTTGTGGCGTTTAATACCTTGGCTTCAGTTTGATCTTTTACAATTTTATCACTGCTGCCTACCCCGCTGTAATTATAATAGGATGGAATAGAACCGATGCGCTTCGAATAAAACAGGTCACCTTTGTTAAACAATTCTGTTCCCTCGGTAAAAAACTGTCGGTTTTCATTAAATTTCACCTCAAAAGGTGTGAGGTTTAATATCCGGTTATCGGATTGCACTTGCCCAAAATCGGGCACTAAAGTCATGTCCAGCGTAAAACTATTGTTGATTCCGTATTTAACATCCATCCCCCCGTTAAACCGCGAGGTTGTGTTTTTTACCCCGGGCAAATTAACCGGATAATGGTTTACATAAGCTGAAATATATGGCGAAAAAGATAATCTTAACGGAGGTTTAACATCTTTTATTCCCGTCCACAGCCCCTCCTGATTGATAAAACCGTTTACTTTAGGGTCTACAAAATTCCAAAAGGTTTGAAGGTTTTTCCGCTGCATCCTGCGGCTAAAATTCAAACCCCAGTTCTGGACATCCCTACTAGAGAAACGCAAGGCCGAATAAGGGATCTTCATTTCGCAGGTCCAGCCTTTATCATCAATTTTAACAGCACTTTCCCACACAGCGTTCCAGCTTGCATCTTCATCACCCACCTGCGAGTATTTGGCATCAAACTGAACACCGGCAGCGGTAACGAAAAAGCCATTTCCATTCATCTTATCATAAAAGGGATCGACAATAATTGAAATGAAATCGGCATTGCCAATATTATCTCTCGAAACCAACTCGTGCGAAACACTGTCAGGGTGATCGTACATCCGGGCATAAACATAAATCGCAACGTCATCGTAAAGCACCTTCATTTCAGTGCGCCGATCGTGAGTTTCTATCTTTCCAGGGTTTGGCCTGATCTGAATAAAATCAGTAGCAATTGGAACATTATTCCAACACTCATCATCTAAAATACCGTCTATTTTGGGGCTTTGCAGCGTTCTTTTTGCTTCCAGTTGGCGCTGTTTCGAAATATCCTGGGCTTGGGAAAAAGCACAAATAAATATAAAAAAAAGGAGGATGCAGCGTTTCATTCGTTTAGGTTAGTTAGGTATAAGACCACGCCTTAAACAAAATGTTGCACCAAAGAAAAATTTAATATTCATCTTCCTAAAGTTTTGACTTTGAGTTGCTAAGATTTACAAGCAAAATTTGATACATTTGCCTTTTATTAAAAACAAGTAGCTTTTTGCCTTTCGGCATGAAGCTTTTAGCTTAAAAAAAGATGTTTGATAATTTACAGGACAAGCTAGACAGAGCATTTAAAGTACTAAAAGGACAAGGCAGTATTACGGAAATCAACGTGGCAGAAACCATGAAAGAAATTCGTAAAGCATTATTAGATGCCGATGTTAACTATAAAACAGCAAAAGCATTTACCGATGATGTGAGGCAAAAAGCTTTGGGGCAAAACGTGCTTACAGCCGTTTCTCCAGGTCAATTGCTTACCAAAATAATGAACGATGAACTTGCAGCTTTAATGGGTGGCGAAGTTACAGAGTTAGATACTAAAGCAAATCCTACCATTATCTTAATTGCTGGTTTAAACGGTGCGGGTAAAACTACCTTTGCTGGTAAACTGGCTTTGCATTTAAAAGGCAAGGGTAAAAAACCTTTATTGGTTGCAGGCGATATGTACCGCCCGGCGGCTGTAGATCAATTGGAGGTTTTAGGAACCTCGGTTGGTGTTTCAGTCTACGCTAACCGTGCCTCAAACGATCCTGTTGGCATTGCTTTAGAAGGTATTGCACACGGTAAAGAAAATGGAAATAACGTAATCATTATAGATACCGCTGGTCGTTTAGCGATCGACGAATCTTTAATGAACGAAATATCTGAAGTTAAGGCTAAAACTCAGCCGCACGAGATTTTATTCGTGGTGGATTCGATGACCGGTCAGGATGCGGTAAATACAGCCAAAGTATTTAATGACAGACTTGATTTTACGGGCGTTGTTTTAACTAAATTAGATGGCGATACCCGCGGTGGGGCAGCGCTTTCAATTAAATCGGTAGTAAACAAGCCAATTAAATTTATCGGTACCGGCGAGAAAATGGAAGCACTTGATGTTTTCTATCCAGACCGTATGGCATCGCGTATTTTGGGCATGGGTGATGTGGTGTCGCTTGTTGAACGTGCACAGATGCAGTTCGATGAGAAAGAGGCAGCAGAACTTCAGAAAAAAATCCGCAAGAATAAATTCGATTTCAACGATTTCTACAACCAGATTCAGCAGATCAAGAAAATGGGTAATATGAAAGATTTGATGGGTATGATTCCTGGAGTGGGCAAAATGATGAAGAACGTAGATATTCAGGACGATGCCTTTAAATCAATTGAAGCGATTATCAACTCAATGACTCCGTTTGAAAAAGAAAACCCAGATAGTATCCAGCAAAGCCGCCGTTTACGTATTGCAAAAGGTTCGGGCAGCAAGGTAGAAGAAGTTACTAAACTAATTAAGCAGTTTGAAGATATGCGTAAAATGATGAAGCAGTTTTCTAACCCGGCAGCCGCAGCAGCAATGATGAAAGGTATGCCTAAAATGCCATTTGGCAGATAATTTAGAAGGTTTAGAGTAGAGGGTTTAGGGCGTAAGGCCTTATTCTTCGTGAAAATACAAATCCAGGTCGCAACCCACAGCGTCATGCTGAACTTGTTTCAGCATCTTTCAAAATAATATAAATCCCGATCAGTAATGGTCGGGATTTTTGTTTTATAGGTTTTGGAAATGAGTGTTCAGCTTTCCATAGGAGGGTTTTAGCCCTGCTTTCCCTGTCCCGACATAAAGTCGGGATCGTCCAATCAGGTTTATTTAACAGCGGTTGGTGAAATCGACTCGCTAATAGATACTAAAACTTGATCTTTTTTAAATAATCTGTATATTAGAATCAATATTCATCCCGAATAATTTACATCCGAATTTATTTTAATTAAAATCAATGCTTGTAAAAACATACGGGAGTGCTGTTTATGGCGTAAATGCACTAACCATAACAATCGAAGTGAATATTAGCGCAGGTACAAAATACTATATGGTAGGCCTGCCAGATAATGCGGTAAAAGAAAGTCTTCAACGTGTGGCCAGCGCCATTAATATTTCGGGGTTCCGTATGCCGAAGCAGAAAATTGTAGTCAATTTAGCGCCTGCAGATATTAAAAAAGAAGGCTCATCCTATGACCTCCCAATAGCCATCGGCATTTTAGCAGCATCTGGACAGATTCCTTGTGATGAATTGGACGACTATTTCATTATGGGCGAACTCTCTTTAGACGGGACCATTCAACCCATTAAAGGCGCCTTACCAATCGCTATCCAAGCACAACAAGATGGTTTTAAAGGTTTCATCTTACCGAAACAAAATGTTCGCGAGGCTGGCATTGTAAACGATTTAATTGCCTATGGTGTAGAAAACCTGGCTCAGGTAATCGCTTTCTTTAATAAGAGTGAAAAACTGGAACAGGTTAAAATCAATACGAAAGAAGAATTCTTAAAAAACATCAATAATTACGAGCACGATTTTGCCGATGTTAAAGGCCAGGAGAATATTAAAAGAGCATTGGAAATTGCTGCAGCAGGTGGTCACAATGTTATTTTAATCGGTCCGCCAGGGGCAGGCAAAACCATGTTAGCCAAACGTCTGCCAACTATCTTACCCCCATTAAATTTAAATGAAGCTTTAGAAACCACAAAAATCCACTCCGTTGCCGGAAAACTTTCTGCTGCCGATGCTTTAATGACCATCCGTCCGTACCGCTCCCCACACCATACCATTAGCGATGTTGCTTTGGTGGGCGGGGGAATAAACCCACAGCCCGGAGAAATATCGCTGGCCCATAACGGCGTTTTGTTTTTAGATGAGCTACCCGAATTTAAGCGTACCGTTTTAGAGGTAATGCGCCAACCTTTAGAAGACCGTAAAGTGGCCATAGCAAGGGCAAGATTTTCGGTAGAGTATCCGGCTAGCTTTATGCTGGTGGCCTCAATGAATCCCTGCCCATGCGGTTTTTACAACCATCCGGAGAAAGATTGTGTTTGCGCACCAGGAGTGGTTCAAAAGTACCTGAGTAAAATATCTGGACCACTTCTAGACAGGATTGATCTTCATGTAGAAGTAACGCCGGTTAATTTTACAGAATTAGCCTCCACAGCCAACACAGAACGAAGCAACCACATTAGGGAACGTGTAATTAAAGCCCGGGAAGTTCAGGACAAACGTTTTCTTGATAAAGAAGAATTGCACTGCAACGCCCAAATGAGCCCGAAAATGGTGCGTAAAGTGTGTCAGATCAGCGAAGCAGGTACTACTTTATTAAAAACCGCAATGGAAAGGCTAGGCTTATCAGCCCGTGCTTACGATAGGATTTTAAAAGTGGCCCGAACCATTGCCGATTTAGCCGGAAGTGAAAATGTAGAGCTCGAGCATTTAGCAGAATCCATCAATTATAGGAGTTTAGATAGGGATGGTTGGGCAGGGTAAAAAAGATTTGCAGAAAATCAATTTTTAAATACATGGGATAATCCGTTTTGCCTTTAACTATCTTTAAGAGATAAATAATTATTACCGTCTAATCCATGAAGACTAAAAAAATCATAAAGTTGTTAATCTATGCCTCCTTATTGGGCATTATTGTAGTGTTGGGCATAAATTTATTGGTAAAATCTCAAACTGATCCGGTAATTTTTTCAAAAGAAAAAGACACACCAGGAACCAAAGTGGCCATTATTTTCGGAGCAGGCATTAACAATAATAAACCTAGCAAATACTTAAAAGATAGGCTCGATGCTGGTATCGAACTTTATAAAAACCATAAAATTGATAAAATTCTGTTATCTGGCGACAACGGTAGCGATGAGCATGACGAGTTAACGGTGATGAAACTTTACTGTTATCAGCACGGTGTTGATACCAATAAGATCTATCTTGATTATGCTGGATTTGATAGCTACTCTACCTTATATAGATCTAAATATATCTTCAAGGTTGATACGGCCATTCTGGTTTCACAAAAATATCATTTAAACCGGTGTATCAATATTGGAAATAAATTGGGCGTCAAATCATATGGCTTTGCTGCCGATCAAGGAACGTATCAGGGTTACAAATATGCTTCTTTTAGAGAATATTTTGCCGTTGTAAAATCTACAATTGATATTTTAATTGGTAGAAAACCACACTTTTTAGGCAAAACGGTAGACATTAACGGACCTTCAAATTATACTAAAGAATAACGTGAAATATATTGCTCTTTGATTTCTTTGAGCGGTAAAAATTTCTTTTTTCTTCAAATATCGGTCTATATCAATTTCAATAAATAAGCGATGTTCTTCTAAACTGAACAGTTTTATTTATTTGTGAGCGCAAGCAGCTGTAAAAAATCTATTATGGGCAGCAGGAGTGAAGAACGCCACCAATTGCAATTATAAAAACCTATTAAACAGCGTTTTAAATATACATTTTTATGTTGTTTTTATTCTGTATCTCACTATTTTTTGAGCATTAATGACTCGTTTGGCATAGTCATTGTCATAGCTCTGTTACATTTATTACCTATTTAAAATTAAAAAAGTGAAAGAGATGAAAAAGACAGTTCAAATTTTCAGCATGCTTTTAATAGCATTAACCGTAATGGTATCGTGTAAAAAAGATACCGATCCAGCAGATCGAGACTTCTTTGTGGGTACTTACAAAGGAACCGTTTCCTATCGTAGTGGTGAGACTACCATCAACAGTACCGATGGTAAAGTAACAGTAAGCAAAATTGGTGAAACGTATAATTTTTACTTTGGTAACGGGATTCCTGATATTACAGGAGTAAAGTTTGAAAAAACGGGCGACAACAGTTATGTAAGTATTGGATCGGGTTTAACCGGTATCAGTATTGATGCCAGTACCCTTAAAATTTTGGTTTCGAAAGATGGGCAAACCTGGACAGCAAATTGCACGAGGTAAACCATTTAAAAAGACAGAAGGCCCGATCAATAAAAAATCGGGCCTTATTTTTTCTCCTTACCTCATTCCAAAAGCAAAAAATGAGTTTCATGCTTAATTTAGTTAAATTTATAGCATGAGTTTTGAATTAAAAACACACCTCGAAGA
>NZ_JBFTQI010000094.1:0-11117 GCF_056398925.1 Pedobacter sp. 01T416_2 | reverse complement strand
TATTCGGGCCGGGCCATCAGTTGTATCTTTTGTTCTGGAACGATGCCGCGTCTGTCCCTGACGGGGGGAAGTATCATGGTCAGGGTTTCTTTAGCAGAGTTCCCTGTGGCTATCGGAAATATAAATAATCTGCACAACTAACACTTGGATATATTAAACTGATAACACGCACACAACCGGAAGCCCGACAGTAGGGTATGGCCAGATCAATAGATTAACAAATAGGTAATATGAGCATAATTTGCCTGGTTTACATTTGGCTAACCTAAGCTAAATGTAGTCAGGTGATGTTCAATTGTGGGTCCCTGATTTTAAAATGTAAAATATATCTTACGAAAAGAGTATGGAGGGTTTACAGTTTTGCCTTTGGAATATATAAACCTTGGATGGTCCGTCCACCAAAGATCAATTTAAAATCTAACTAAAATTAATTAACAAATGAAACTTATCAGGAAATTGCCTTTTAGGCGTTTATCTCGTATAGCTGAATAACCTGACACCAATGAGGCTGATTGTTGAAAATAAGCATGTCACAATGCAAGGCTGTTAAGCCGGCCTTTTGCATTTAAAGGCGGATCATATTTTTACCAATTATCTATTAACTATGAAAACAAAAATGAATCTACTCACACTTTGCGYGGTAACTGTCATTTGCGGATGCAGTAAGCCAATCGTTACTGAAGATCCGGCAGATTTGAGTGCTGGCCTGGTGCCCGGAAAACAATTGGTAGCCGCTGCGCTAGGGCGGGTAAGCACTGTTGTACACCCAGGGATGCTTCATTCTGCGGCTGATTTTACGCGGATGACCAGTAAGGTAAATGCAGGGGCACAACCCTGGCTGGATGGCTGGAATAAACTTGTAGCCAATGGCCGTTCTGCAGCCACCTATGTTCCGCGGCCGGTTGATACCATTGTGCGTGGAAGAGCAGCAAGCGGAAGGGCTGAAAATTATATCCTGGCCTGTCAGGATGCTGCAGCTGCCTATCAGAATGCACTACGATGGAAAATTAAGGGCGATGCTGCTTGTGGCGCAAATGCCATAGCGATTATGAATGCCTGGGCTGTTAAGTGCAAGTATATTGATGGGGACAGCAACAAACAGCTGGCGGCAGGCCTGCAGGGTTACCAAT
This sequence comes from Pedobacter sp. 01T416_2, assembly GCF_056398925.1. Taxonomy (NCBI): domain Bacteria; kingdom Pseudomonadati; phylum Bacteroidota; class Sphingobacteriia; order Sphingobacteriales; family Sphingobacteriaceae; genus Pedobacter; species Pedobacter sp. 01T416_2. The sequence goes on along the minus strand of NZ_JBFTQI010000094.1, from coordinate 9,987 downwards.
GGGCCAATGCTGCAGAAATTATGCGGAGTTATAATGGTTGGTCGGCAGCAGATTTTACGGCTTTTAAAAATTTTATGCTGAATGTATACTATCCGGTTTCGAGCGATTTTCTGAATAGACATAACAATACCTGTAATACACATTACTGGTTTAACTGGGATATGTCCAACTTATGTACGGTGTTGGCCATAGGCATTCTTTGCGATGATGTGGCCAAGATTAATTATGCAATAGATTATTACCAGCATAGCGGGACCGGCACCGCCTTTATCGGAAGAGTGACTACGGCTACATATCCAAATGGTATGGACCAGGGCCAGGAGGCGGGGAGAGATCAGGGGCATGCAACAATGGAGGTTCCTCTTTTCGGTACTTTTTGCCAAATGCTGTATAATCAGGGACAAAACTTTTTCGATTATAACCCCTGGAGCCATGTTAATCCGCCCCTTTTAGGGGTTAGTGAATATATCGCGGCCTATAACATCAATACAACCAATACCGTCCCGTTTACAACTTATAACAACTGTGAAAATTCAAATCATACGGTTATTTCAAGCGCTGGACGTGGCACCATACGCCCGGGATGGGAACTGGTTTACAATTATTATGTGAAGGTAAAAGGGAAAACAGCTGCCTATACTACCCAATTTGCTGCAAAAGTACGGCCTGAGGGCGGTGGTGGAGATTATGGACCAAATAGTGGAGGTTATGATCAGCTCGGCTTCGGAACCCTTACTTTTTCCCGTTGATCGGCAATTGCTTAATACTTCAAGACAAAGACTTTATCGATCAGGATGAAGTCTTTGCCGTATATGATGCGGTTGTTAGTTTATCTGCTGAATTTACTTTATAAATTTTTAAAAATTTTTGATTATGGGAGCGGTAAAATGGCGTCCTTGAGTGGTTTTGTGATCCCGAAGGGCTATTTGACCAGGTATAATTTTTAAATGGAACAACTGTTTTTTGCGGATGCGGGACCAAAATACCGGATTGCAGGCAGAGGTTTTTCCAGGGCCGGATTTTTTGTAGGTCCACAGGTAAAGCGTGAAAGGGGAAATACGGGATTGATATGAAGTTTTATTCAGGGGAAGGGAGATCACTGCTTAACAAAACTGGATAAAAAAACCGGGAAGAATGAGTCTTTAGGTATTCAAGTTTGTATAAGAAATCATCAGATAAGGCGTTATTGTATAGTTTGGTTAAAAAAGTCTCCACCATACCCGCATCCGAAATAGCCATAGCATCAAAAAACAGCATTCTTTGGAAATCTGTATTGGTATGTAAAATGCAAATGTATTTTCCAACAATGTTTATACTTACTACGTCATCCGTGTATATAGATTTTCTTATTTCTATATCTTGGGCATATTCTTCTCCAAAATGATTGATATTTTTAGCAATCTTATCTGGATCTTGAGTATAGCTCAGAAAGCTGTCGTTTTTATTGGCATCTATGTATAATACGATCGGGTTCTGCTTCATAAAGGTTCGTTTCTTAAACTTAATAAAGCTCTGGCGTAAAAACAAGTTGTTTTCATATTTTGCAGACTATTGGTCAGGATAGCAAGGTTGCCATTCTTTTTTATGGACAATATACAGCAGTGTTAATCTGTAACATGGACTTTTGCGGCATAAAGCGCTTCGCTGTTTATTCCACGGTTCCCTGTACATTTTAACTTGATGCTGTCTCTGTCTGGCAAAAAAAGTATGGTGCTGATCCAGGTGTTGAGATAAAAACTTCTCGTGGRTTTTCGTTTGTATGTTGTTCTGTTTCCAAGATTAAGGCTTTCTGGGCATAGCTTAAGGAATGCTTTTTTAGTAGTCATTGTATTTAATATTGTAGCGTTCAATTTTTTATTTTAGAAAGTCCCTCATGATTAAGTACCGTTATTTTTGTTCCGTTCCTATCAATAATCTGCTGATCCTCAAAATCAGATAAGGTGCAGCTTACCGTTTCAGTGGCTATGCAGGCCATCGCGGTAAGATCTTCCCAGGAGATATTTATTAAATTATCATTTACCTTTGTCTGTCCATAAAGCTGGAACAGTGTATCCGGCCATTTTTTTTCTCGCTGAATTATAGGCAAGATCTAAAAGCTGCTTTTCCTTTTCCCTATTATCTCTTGAAAGTAAATGGATAAATTTTCGGACCACCTCATGGCTATATTTATCAGTCGGGGGGTATTGCAGCGAACAACACAACAGAAAATGATGAAATACAAAAAAATAAAACCTTGCAAAGAATTAGACCCCTTTATTCATTTCTATTGGGAACTGAAGGGGAATGAGCTTGAAAGACAATGGGAGCGGGTTTTTCCAGATGGCTGTGCTGGTATAGTAGTGAATTTGGGAAATACTTGTTTGACAGATAATGGCTCRGTTTCGATGGACTTTGGGAAAACTTATGTAGTCGGTGCAATGAATTCTTTCAAAGACAGCTTAATTGACCGCGATACACGTTTAATGGGCGTGTGCCTGAAACCTGCAACTTTTGCTAATTTCTATAACTATGCTTCACAAAATGAGTTGACTAATGATACCGTTGAGTTTGAAAAATATAACTCATTTAATGTTGATAAAATACTTGACAACCCATTTAATTATTTTGACCATTTTTTTTCAGAAAGAATAAAAAGCAAAAACAACCAACTGCGATCAGCTATCGATGACATACATTCAACGAACGGACAAATCAGTATTTATGAGCTATCAAAACGGAATTTCACAACGGTACGACAATTGGAGCGAAATTTTAAAAAGCTCATTGGTCTGTCACCAAAAGAATATTCAAATATTATCCGTTTTCGAAATGCTTTGAGTTTAATCAAAAATTCAAGGCAAAACCGGAGCTTATTGGATATTGCATTTGAATGTGGCTATTATGACCATTCGCACCTTAGCAATGAAATCAAGCGAAATACTGGACTTTCACCGTCACTACTTTAATTTGTCGCATTTTTACAAAGTGCAATAGGTTGTAGAAAAGTAATTTTGCCGAAACATTAAAATTTAAAATATATGCGAACAATATCACTTTTCATTGCAATGAGCCTAGATGGTTACATTGCAAAACCAAATGATGACCTAAGCTTTTTGAAACTTGTAGAAAAAGAAGGGGAAGATTATGGTTATGCGGAATTTACGTCCAAAATTGACACCATAATTATTGGTAGAAGAACCTATGACTATGTAGTTAACGAAATCGGAGCATCTCATTACGATAACGGACAACGGGATGTTTATGTCATAACAAGAACTGAAAGGCCGAAAGTAGGCAGAACGACTTTCTATACGGGAGATATAACTGAATTACTCAAAGGTTTAAGGTCTGAAAAAGGAAAGAATATTTATTGTGACGGTGGTGCTGAAGTTATAAATGAATTATTGAAACAAAACTTAATAGACGAGTTTATCATTTCGGTTATCCCAGTTTTATTAGGTAACGGGATAAGACTTTTTAAAGACGAAAGACCTGAGCAAGCAATTGAACTCAAAACAGCAAAAACATTTGATACTGGACTGATACAATTACGGTACGCGCGGAAAAAGTAAACAAAGGACGACCAACAATGGGTTGCATTAGGCGGCCTAAACAGCAAACTCAATGGCAGCTTACTTTTGTTTCACAGATAGCAACTCGTACGTCAAATGGAAAATAATTGTCCTAGAAAAGAAGTGTCTTGTACCCATTTAGGTTTGCAGCTTTTGTGATAAATTTGGTTATCTCCTGCGGACCTGGCCATTTGCTGTATCTTTTGTTCTGGAACGATGCCTGCTCTGTCCCTGACAGGACAGTTGGTATGCAAGACAGGGATATTAATTAATGATTTTTTGGACTAAGCTTCCTCTATTTCGGAGCTATTTTTTGATAATCTTTACTGCATATTTCAGAGGAAATGGGGAAGAACATGAATTCTTAATTTTTAAGCTATTTAAATACAAAACCTGCAAGTATCATAGTAGTTGCAGGTTTTAGCTGTTACCAAAACAAAGGCTTGGGTTSAGTTTTCCAAAAAATTATCCTGAATTCCTCTGAATGGTTGCCGTCTCCTATGGTATGGCTGTCCTGGCCTTCGCCCAGGCGGAGCTTATGGAGCATTCCGGAGTGGGAGCCCACCCAAAGGGTCTGCTCGTCGTCGGAAATAGCCATGCCGCTGATGCTAGAGCCCAAATGGTGTCTCCATAAAGTTTTTCCGTCTTTGTCAATTGCCCTGATATAGCCATACGCGTCGCCAAGGATATAATATTTGGAGGCTGCTATTCCCGAATAAACGCGCATCTGGTCATCCAGTAGCGTAAAATCCCCGTTTTCTTCATAAGCAGGTATAGAGATGCCGTTCAATCTGTCTGTATCTACGCCGATGCTGATCCCGTTGTAGAAATGGCAGGAATTGGTCAGCAGCTGGCTGCCGTCTTTGGAAAACAGACAGTAATGCGGATAGGAGGATTGTGGCCCGATTACTCCAATCTGGTTCCCTTGGGGATCGAGAATGCGGTGATCGCTGCACTGATCGGCTACTATGATGAACTGGTTGTCGTCAGATATGGCGGCATTTTCCATATCAATGTTAGGGTTCCATTCTTCATCATCTTCATCTGCTACCGGATGGATCATCTGTTCTCCTTGGCGGGACAGGATGAAAATGCCTTCAGCGGTTGTCAGTAGGATTTTTTTGCCGTCGTTGAAGGGGACCATTTCGGTAATGCCGTGATCTGAATCTTCGCTGAGCGTAAATTCTGCGATTATTTCCCCCTGCCAGCCTTGGGTTGTGGTAATCTTGTCCTTTACCGCAATGGCAAATACCGCTCCGATTTTGGATTTACCGATGGCGCGGATATTTTCATCCAGTTCCACGAGGTCRCTGCCGTTTAGCAAAAAGGCCTGTCGCTGCTCATAAGGGGATCCGGTAAGGAAAATAATCTTTTGCCCTTCGATGAACTGGAGTTGGCAGATGCTTTGTGAATTGTTGTTCATCAGGCCGGTCAGCGGTGCATGTGCAGGTGGGAAATCCTGCCTGAATTTTTGAGTTTCTCCTTTTTCATTGGCTTCTTTTAGCAAGGCCAGTACCGCCTGGGCAAGGTGTTCCCGATCATCGCTCGGGTCTTTTCCTTTCCAGTTGTCCCAGCCATGTTCTTCTGCAAAGCGGACCATTTCGTTTACGGCGCTGGCATATTCGGCGCCTTTTGTTTGCCATTCCTGCTGAATGTTGCTGTTTTTTTTCTTGAAGAGATTAAACACGGTATCGTTTTTTTGTTTTTCCAATATAGAAATTATGCGTCGATGTGAAGTATTTTATCGACCGTTTTGCAGCCGTTGAGATAGTTTGCACTATTTGCCGAGCGTGATTTTTCTGATTAAATTATTTCCCTGGTCTGACACATATAAGATGGTTTGGTCAGGACTTAGTGCCAATCCGGCTGGATGGTTGAACGATGCCGTTAAGGCGGCACCGTCAGCGTGTCCCTTGATGCCTGAACCGGCCAAAGTTGTGACCATGCCTGTACTTGAAATTTTTCTGATCACATTGTTCGATGCATCTGCAACATATAGATTGGCTTCCCTGTCCATCACGATTGCCTTGGGATTGTAAAATGTTGCAGCTGTGCCCAAGCCATCCCCCCGGCCATAAATGGCAAAATTTCCGGCGCTCTGCATCCCTGCGAGCACTGTAAAAGAACCACTGTCATTAACTGATTTACAGATACGGTGATTGCCGGAATCGGCCAGATAAATGTAACCTTTATCATCTACCCAGATCTGATAAGGTTGTTGCCAAAATAAACCACTAGGCCCTGAGGTTCCCGAGGCCAGTTCGATAATATCTCCCGTGGCACTGCGCTTATAGATCCAGCCATATCCGCTATCGGAAAAGAAGATCTGATCGTTTTTATCCACAAAAATACCTGTTGGTGCGGTAATTCCGTGGGGCTTATTCTTGATTACTGAGGTAACTGCACCGGATATACTGATTTTGCGAATGGCATAGTTGCCTGAATCTGCAACAAAAATTTCATTCTTTGTATTGATAGATAAGCCAACCGGATTTAAGAAGCTGGCATTTGAACCCAGGCCGTCGCTGTAACCTGATTGTATTTTTCCGGCAACAAAAGTGACGTTTCCCGATGGGCTGATTTTGCGGATCATGTTATTCCCTCCATCGGCTACAAATAAATTGCCCTGACTATCGGTAGACATTCCGCTCGGGTGTTTGAAATAGACTGTTGTCCCAATGCCGTCGGTCGGCGTAAAATCCCCCAAAATAGTACTGACTATCTGATCAGCTGAAATTTTTCTTATCTGGAAATTGTTTGCATCACCAACATACATGGTACCGTCTGAAGTCAGTYCAACAGAGACGGGATAATTAAAACTTGCCGTGCTGACGGGGCCATTAACCACGCCACTGCTACCGGTCCCTGCATAAGTGGTGACCGATCCTGTTGGGGTGATTTTTCTGATTGTCTGGTTTCCAGAGTCAGCCGCATATAGATTACCTGTAGCATCGATGGTCAATCCCATCGGGAATTTAAACGATGYGACATTGCCGCTACCGTTGGCAGACCCTGGCTGGCCGGTTCCGGCCAACGTGGATACGTTGCCGTTTTTATCGATCTTCCGGATGCTATGGTTCTGCCTGTCTGTTATGAAAAGATTATCTGCTGCATCTATTGCGATATCTTGGGGGGCATTAAATAATGCCGCTGTACCCAGACCATCGCGGTTTCCCTGGTTTACGCCTCCTGCAAAGGTGCTTACATTGCCTGTCGCATCTAGTTTTCTGATCAATGAATTATTATCGGTGATATAGATATTCCCTTTTGAATCTATGCCTATACCTCTTGGAAATGTGAATGAGGCTGAAAGTGCCGGTCCGTTTACAATTGCCAAAGGACCATTTCCAGTTGTTTGTACACCGTTTCCGGCAATGGTGGATACCGTTCCGTCCGGCGTAATTTTACGGATGTATCCTGTTCCGCAATCTACGGCCAGAATATTTCCGGACCGGTCGAGTACCATGCCCGAGATATTACTAAAAATTGCGTCTGTTCCCTTGCCGTCCTTATGGCCAGCGATACCGGTTGTACTCCCGGCCAAAATTGAAGCAGTTCCGTCTGGTGCAATCTTCCTGATGCAGTATTTCCCTTCATCTGCTACAAATACGTTGCCATTAGCGTCTGCGACTATACCGTTCGGGGATTTTAGTTTGTTTATGTCCGCAACAAAAATCCCCGCAAATGTGCTAACTGTTGACGTGGTTGCACCGGGTGAGGGAATAGTCGGCCCAGGCTCTGTTCTTGGTTTTTGGCATGACAAAATAAAAAAAGAAGATATAAGGATGCCACAACTGAATAGTTGGACCGTGTTTTTGGAGAGTTGTGTTAACATTCGAATAATTATATATGCAATTATAACAAATATTGGATATAATGTCTTGCTACAATCAATTTTAGCAATTGGGATTCCGAGAATAATGTTTGTTGCTGGGTTTAGTTAATGTTGTTAGGGGGTGGGTTGTTTTTGGCTGACCCCTAAAGGACCGGGCAATCTGCTATATCTTTTGCTCCAAAAGGATGCCGCTTCTTTCCCTGGCAGGGAGATTGCGTCCAAGTTAAAAAATGGAATGCACATTTTTTTATCCGGTCCAAAGTTTATCGCATACGTTTTCGATCTCTTTGCCTTGGTACTGAGGAGATGAGGCGGTTCACCTTGCGGTGCAATTTGGCATAGTCAAAGGGCTTAAATATGATCCCTTCGGCTTGGCTGGGTATCTGGTAGGCTTCCGATTCCAGCATTGCTGTGATCAAAAGGACGGGGATGTCCTGCGTCGCGGGATCACCTTTGATGGTATTGCACAGTTCCCTTCCGTCAGCATTGTCGAGCAGGATATCCATGACGATAAGATCGGGTTGGAAGTCTGTGATCGCAGTCTGGAGCTCATCGCTATTGTTGATGCCCGTAACAAGGTAGGACTGGTCCTCCAGTACCGCCTGAATAACTTCGGCATTGCTCTGATCATCATCCAGTACAAGAATCTTGAACATAAAATTTTCCTGTTAAATGAAATTAAATAAAGCTATTGTCCGTTTGTCTTCTGGGAAGCATGGGCGGTATCCGGCGATTGTCATTTATGATCGCAGTCTAAACTGGATATCTACGGTTCGCCATGGTGGCGGGTATCCGATTAAATGCCGTCTTTTGGACCTTGCCTTTGATCCCCTGTGGATTTATGGAAGAGCTTAAATTTAAGTAATAAGGGGATAAAAAACAAAAATTGATGGTAAAAACATTGTGATGGTGGTTTATTGATTTCCCTTTGGGATACCGGAGCTGTCAGCTTCTAAGCATATCGTCAGATCTTTGATAAAAGGTCATCGATCGGTTGACTAATGGTCAGGATACGGTGTTTTTTTCTGAAACAGGGATTTTAGCTGTTTTTCAGGGGGACCTAACCAAACCGYCCCTAATATTGCCTTTGGGTCTGCCATCCGCCTCAGCCAGGTGTCTACAAAACATACTTTGAGCTGTGCCATACCGATGGAAGTAAAGAAAACCCAGCAGGTACTAGGGACTTTATCAAACCCAGTCACGATAGCAATTTAGAAACAATACCATTGGAGCAGGGCAAATCCTAAAACGGGAAGTTTAAAATTTTTGCAATACATCAAAGTCCAATTCCCCCAATATTGGATAATAGCAGCAAAATAATGCCCAAAATTGCGGTAAATTAAACTGTGCTATGGAATCATTTGGCTTTGAGAAACTTCCTGAGATCATCCGTCAGTTATTTGAAAAAGTAGAACGGATCGAAGAAATGGTCTCAGATCTTAATCCGGTTGACGACGGATCGAATGACCTTTTAACGGTTAAGGAAGCTGCTGATTACCTGAAGGTTTCCGTGCAATCCTTATATTCTAAAGTCAGTAGAATGGAAATACCGGTAAGCAAGCCGGGCAGGCGATTGTACTTTAGCCAATCGGAACTCAAAAATTGGGTTTCAGCTTCCAGACGTAAAACTGCATCTGAAATCATTCAGGAATCGCAAAGTAAAAGCAATCATTCGGATAAAAAGGACATGTTCATTTAGCTTGTGCCAAGTTTTTCCTCATTTCGGTGCAGGATAAAAATCGCTGGTCTTTTTTCTTGACCATCACGGACACTTTCATCCTCAACATCTTTAAGCAGCATCCTGGCTGCCGCCTGGCGCTTGGTCTTATCCACGATTTTTGCATAAATTTCGGTATTTTTTAAGGAGCGGTGACCTAGCAGTTTAGATACCGTGTAAATATCAGTACCCAGTTCAAGCTGAAGTGTAGCAAAAGTGTGCCTGAAACTGTGGAAGGTGATATTCTTAAAAATGCCCGCGGCAGTACACCAGTTCGTGAAGAATGATTTAAGCTGACTGTACTTCAGACCAGGAAAAAGTAAATCTCCCGGTTTCATTCGGTCTCCAAGGCGGGCTACAGCCTGATCCGATATTGGCATTACCTCTGCCTTCTCTGTCTTACCTTGCGAAAATTGAATTTCGAAACTGCCCGGTCTGCCCCTAAGTTCAGACCAGTGTAAGGTACTTACGTCTGACCACCTAAGGCCGGTAAGTCCGGAAAAAATCGCTGCATTTTTCATCAGATCCGAACTGGCAGGCGTATCTGCCAACTGCTGAAATTCTTCCATCGTCAGTCTTTCCCTGTTCGTTTCCTTTGGTGGTATAGGATCGACCATGGCATGCAGATCCAGCGGGATGAGCTTTCGTCTGTAGACATGGCGTAATACCGCCCGGAATTTGGCATAATAAGTAACTGCTGTATTCCTTTTGATCGGCCGCCCGTAGCGCGAGATCCCAGGTCCGCTCAACAGATAGTTTTTGTAATCCTCGCACAGAAAGTCAGAGAGTTCAGGCAGACGCAAATCCTGACCGCTAAAAGCGATAAAGTAACGCAGTCCCATTTCCCAGTGATCGTTCATTGATTTCCGGCGGCTTTTGGACAC
>NZ_JBFTQI010000093.1:0-11220 GCF_056398925.1 Pedobacter sp. 01T416_2 | reverse complement strand
TTGCCATGCCAGGCCCTTTCGATTATGACAATGGTATCTCTTATATCGCAGGCAATGATAAATATGCCGCTTTTTATGGACTAAACGTAAAAGACATGCTGGCCAGTGAACTTCAGATTGGTGGAGATCAGATTTTGATGAGTAACGATGCTGTTTGTTTTTTGGCTGGAGAAGTGTTTGCAGGTGAGGCAGGTGTCTATCAGCACCTGATTGGCATTACATTGGGAACAGGTTTAGGAAGCGCCGTTTACAATCAGGGAAAAATTGACGATGCCAATTTATGGTGTGCTCCTTTTTTAGATGGCATAACAGAAGATTATCTTTCTACACGATGGTTTTTAAAACGTTATTACGAACTCACAGGATTTAATATTCTAAATGTTAGAGAACTGACCAAACTTTACGACGATAACCAAACCGTGCGGAAAATATTTGCTGAGTTTAGCCATAACCTTGGGCTTTTCCTCAAAAAATTTCAACAGGATAATGCGGCTGAAGCCATTGTAATTGGTGGTAATATTGCCAACGCATCGAGCCGTTTTATTCCCGGTGTGATTAAATACCTCCATTCGCAGGGCATCACTTCTCCAATACATATTTCGAAATTGAATGAAGATGCGGCCTTGGTTGGAGCTGCGGGTTGCTGGGCTACGCAGACATTTAAAACGATCGAAAAAATCTAACAAAAAAAATTATTTAAAAATAATTCAATTCCCTTGTAGGCAATTTGTGTAAGCAAAATGCTCTTAACTATAAAACCGGACGGATGGAAATCCTGAAGGCGGCAAACAATTAACCAAATACTTATTCAAAATTATTCATAATGAATATGAAAAAATCTTTACAGCTAACGTGCTTTTTGCTCTATGCATCCACGGGCTTGTATGCAGCTGCACCAATCGATCATTTTAATCGTGCAGTTTCTTTCCATTCTGTTTATCAGGATGTGATTAAAGGAACCGTAAAAGATGAAACAGGCGCTACCTTACCAGGTGTAACCATTACTATAAAGGGCGCGCAAGGTGGCACACAAACCAATACTTCAGGCCAATATAGCATAACGGCTAAAACGGGCGATGTTTTGGTGTTCTCGTTTATCGGCTACCAGAGCAAAGAAGTTACTGTAGGTACGCAAAGTACCATTGATATAACTTTAACCCCTGACGCTAAAAACCTTGAAACCGTAGTGGTAACAGCACTAGGAGTAAAAAGATCAGAGAAATCTTTGACTTATACCACCCAACAAGTATCGGGAGAGGAATTGAATAAAGTAAAAAGTCCTAACCTTGTAAATTCGTTAAATGGTAAAGTTGCCGGAATGACGATTAGTCCGAGTTCTTCGGGTGTTGGTGGTTCGGCCAAAGTAATATTAAGGGGTAGCCGTTCAGTGAGCGGGAACAACCAGCCCCTGTATGTAATTGATGGTGTGCCAATCAGCAATAACGGTAACGCCAATGCACARCAGAATAGTGTTTTTGGTGGCGGCCAGGATGGTGGTGATGGTATATCGAACTTAAATCCCGATGATATCGAAAGTTTAACCGTACTGGAAGGCGCATCTGCGGCAGCCCTTTATGGTAGCCAGGCACAGAATGGTGTTATCTTAATCACAACCAAACAAGGCAAAGCCGGCAAAACACAGATCGGTTTTTCGTCGAGTTTAACTTTTGATAAAATTGCATACAAACCCGAATTTCAAAACAGTTATGGCCCTGCATCTACCGCAACCAGAGACAGCTGGGGACCAGCAATTAACAACACTACTGATAACCTCGATCAGTTTTTCCAAACCGGGACAAATGCGACCAATTCGATCAATTTTTCTGGCGGATCGGAAATTGCCCAAACTTATTTTTCTTATGCCAATACTTATGCAAGTGGTATACAGGAAGGCAACAAGTTAAACAGACATAATATTAACCTGCGCGAAACAGCCAAGTTTTTAAACAACAAATTAACGGTTGATGGAAATGTAAGTTACATTAATCAACGTATAAACAATAGTCCATCAATTGGATTATACAACAACCCGTTGGTTGGTCTCTATCTTTTTCCAAGAGGAGTTGATATTACACCGTACAAAGACAATTATTTGTTATCAGGAAATGTAGGCACTGCGCGCCAGAACTGGTTAGGTGGTTCTGCAGATATTAACCAGAACCCATGGTTTTTAACCAATCTTAATCCGAATACCGCCATCAGAAACCGCTTTTTATTAAGTGGAAATGTGAAATATGAGTTTACGCCATGGTTAAATCTTCAGGTAAGGGGAAATATTGACCGTACTACAGATGATTTCGAAAACAGACGTTATTCGGGCATAAACGGGAACTTTAACTCAAACGGTAGAGGATACTTATCTCAGAATACTCAAACTTACATTCAGAAATATGCCGATGCGATATTAAACGTTACGGTGCCAATGAAAGATTCTGACTTTAAGATTAACGGATTGATTGGCGGTAGCATTAACGATCAGAAAACGACGGGGTTATCTTTAGCAGGCGATTTGAGTGCAGTTGATTTATTTACAGCAAATAATACCATTGTGGCAACAGCAGGCACCTATACCTCTGATGTATTGAACACCACAAAAGCAAATGATGCTTTCCACAGCCAATTGCAAGCCGTATTTGCAAACGCGAATTTATCCTATAAAGATTGGGCATTTTTAACTTTAACAGGTAGAAACGACTGGTCTTCAAACCTGTCATTCACCCCAAATGTTTCTTATTTTTATCCATCGGTAGGTTTGTCATTCATCGTATCGCAAATGGTTAAATTGCCAGAGGCGATTACTTATGCCAAAATAAGAGGTACTTATGCAGAAGTCGGTAACACCGTGCCAGCATACTTAACCTTTATCCAAAATACTTTGGGTAATGGTGGTGCACTTACCATCAACACCAACAGGGCATTTGCTGAGTTAAAACCAGAAAGAACAAAATCTTTCGAGATTGGTACTGATATGCGTTTTCTAGCCAACCGTTTAAACTTTAGCTTTACCTATTATAAAACAAACACCAAAAACCAATACATTCCTGTTAAGCCAGCTCCTTCTGGACTTGTTGCAACAGGCTACTTAAATGCAGGTGATGTTCAAAATCAGGGCATACAATTTACTTTAGGGGCTGATGTATTAAAAGGCGATGGCCTTAACTGGAATACATCCATTAACGGATCGTTGAACAGAAACAAAATTATTGATGTAGCGGCGGCGCAAGGTTTAAATTCGATCGATTTAACAGGTGGCGGAAACAATGCATATATCTCGCGTATAGCTGCAGGAGGATCTTATGGTGATATTTATGGCTACACCTTACAAAGAGATGCAAATGGCCGTATCATACTAAATGGTGATGGAACTGCTGCAAACCCATACTTTCCGGTTAAAAGTGCAGATTATAGCCTAATTGCAAATGCAAACCCTAAATTTCAGTTGGGTTGGAACAACAGTTTCAATTACAAAGATTTTAGCTTAAGCTTCCTGGTAGATGGTAAGTTTGGGGGCAAGGTACTTTCACTAACCGAAGCATTGATGGACCAGGCAGGAGCTTCAAAAGCATCGGGTGATGCAAGAGCGCAGGGCGGTGTTAAAATTGATGGTGTAGATGCCAGCGGAAAAGCAGTTTCGGCGACCATTAACCCACAAAGCTATTATTCTTTCTTAGGTGACAGAAACGGTGTAACCGGCGAGTATGTGTATAGCGCTACGGTGGTGCGCCTGCGCGAAGCTTCAATAGGTTATAATTTACCTTTAAAAGGAACATTTAAAAGCATGCGCCTCTCATTAATTGGTAGAAACCTCTTCTATTTCTATAAAAAAGCACCTTACGACCCGGAGGTTACCATGTCTACCGGTAACGGCTTATCAGGAATAGATGTTTTTAACCAACCGGTTACCAGAAGTTTTGGTTTTAACCTTAATGTTTTATTTTAATCCGAACAAACATGAAATCGATATATCATTCATCTCAACATAAAATTAAAGGCTTGTCTTTAGTTTTACTTTTAGCCGTTGCTGGCCTAAACCAAGGCTGTAAAAAGAACTTTGAAAGTTTTAACACCAACGATAATTTACCGACTACTGAGCAGAGTTTAGCCTTATTGCGATCAGCAATTGGCCCTATTCAGCAAAATATATTTTCTAACTACCAAATTGCACAGAATTTAAGTTCCGATGCTTTTAGTGGGTACATGATGGCTCCAACACCATTTGGTGGTGGTATTAATAATATGAACTATTCGCTTAATAATGGCTGGAATGAAACCGGTTTTAACGATCAGTATACCAATGTTATGGCGCCAATTTCTAAAATTGCCATATCGCCTTTAAAAGCAACTGCGCCAGAATCATGGGGTATATCGCTTTTAGTACAGGTAATTGCGATGGATAGGGTAACCGATAAGTTTGGTCCGATTCCTTATACACAGGCAGGTAAATCATTAATTTCGCAAGCTTACGATGACCAAAAAACGGTTTATACCGAATTTTTTAAACAGATTGATACAGCGGCAAATAATCTGCAGGCTTTTATCACAGCAAATCCTGGCAAAAAAGCCTACTACGATTCTGGCGATCTGGTTTATGGAGGAGATGTTGCAAAATGGCTTAAATTAGCCAATTCGTTAAGGTTACGTTTAGCCATGCGCATTGTTAAAGTTGATCCGGCTACAGCAAAGTTGCAGGCAGAAAAAGCAATGGCTGCAACAGGTGGATTAATGACTGTACCAAGTGACAATGCGGCTGTTGCGCAATCGGGAAACAGAAATAACGACCTTTGGAATGTAACCGTAAATTATGATGGCGATAATGCAATGGGCGCAGCATTACAATCGTACCTGGTTGGTTATTCCGATCCACGTTTATCGATATACTGTACACCAGCTACCGATCCTCTTTTTGCAGGACAGTATGTAGGAATCAGATCGGGAGCGAATACTTCTTTTAACGGTTTGGGCAAAGCTGGGTACAAAACCTATTCGAGCTTAAATGCTTCTGTACCAGACAATTCAAAATCACCTATCGGACAAAAAGCACCACAAATATTAATGACGGCTGCTGAAGTTTGGTTTTTAAAAGCTGAAGCGGCTTTACGCGGTTGGACGGGTGCAGGAGATGCACAAAGTAATTATGAAACAGGTATAACTACATCAATGCAACAATGGAACGCTAGTATTGGTGGCTACCTGGCCGATGCGGTAAGCAAACCAACAGCTTATGTAGATCCGAAAAACCCAGCTAACAATGCAGCCGCATTAAGCACCATTACCATTAAATGGGATGGGGCTGCATCTAACGAAGTGAAATTAGAGCGGATTATTACGCAAAAATGGTTAGCTATTTTTCCTGACGGAGCTGAGGCCTGGGCTGATTTCCGCAGAACAGGTTACCCAAAACTGTTTACAGTAGCCAACAACAATAGCGGCGGTACAATCAATACCCAATTGCAGATTCGCAGATTGCCATATCCAACAGCAGAATACGGCAATGGAAATAAAGATGAGGTACGTAAAGCCGTAACCTTGCTTGGTGGCCCTGATAACGGTGGCACCAGACTATGGTGGGACGTGAATAAAGCGAACTTCTAACACACAAATACCACCGGGTAGGATAACGAAAGTTGTCCTACCTTTTTTATATCAAACCAATTTCTAACCAAAATTTTAAACCTATGAGAAAACTAACCGTTTTCGGCGTATTGCTGTTAACAGCTTTCGCCCTGTTGTATGCTTGTAAAAAAGCCAATTCTGAAAAAGAAGACAACACTTTGAGCATCAAAGGTACCGCCAGAGCTGCTACCAATGCCTCCGCCCTGGCCTTAACTGCTCCATTCATGACCGCCTATGTAGAAGTAAACAGCAACAATTTCGTAAATCCGGGTTGTTATACCTACGGCACTTCAGCTAGTCAGTTATTTGGCGTTTCTGTTATTTTTGCTGCCAATATCAATTCGGTAAATGGCGTACCAACTTTGTATTTCAATCCACAGGTGCAAGAGACCTTAAATTCGGGCAAGGTGGCTTATCTCAAATCATTRGGCATAAAAGTAGTACTCGATGTGCTGGGGAATCACCAGAATGCAGGCTGGGGTTGTTTTACCGCTTATGCGCAGGCTGATGCTTTTGCCGTTCAATGTGCCAATGCCGTACAACAATATGGTTTAGATGGAATTGATATTGATGATGAGTATTCTGCCTGTACCGCAAATGATGGCTCGTTGGTGCTGGCCGCTGCTGCACTACGGGCACGCATGGGTGCCGATAAGCTGATTACCATGGCCGCATTTAATCAGGCCAATTATTTTAATTCTACTTATAACAACCAAAAACTGGGCGATATTTTAGATTATGTATTTGAGCAAACTTACTTCTCAACAGATTATGCCGGCCGTTTACAGCCATACATTAATGCTGGTGTACCGAAAAGTAAATTGGGTTTAGGTACCGATTTAGGCAATAGCGATCAGGCAGCTGTAGCCACTTACGTAAAAAATAATGGTTTGGCCAGCGCCATGGTTTATAACGTAGCCAACAACTCACAAACTAAATTATCTGCCATGTCTAATGTATTGTATGGCGCTGCAACTGCTGTAAAACCAAACTGTATTGATGGTACTGGAGGTACACCACCAGTAGCTGGAAACCGCTCATTGGTTTTCGACGGCACTAATGAATACTTAAATTCGAATACGTTCAATCTTGCAGGCAACAGCTTAACTTACGAAGCATGGATTAAACCAGCTGCTTTTAAAGCAACTGCTCCAAATATCTCCACCATTATGGGGATTGAAGTGAGCGATGCCAATGTGGCTTTACTTCGTTTGGGTGATGCTTCTCTAGCCAACAATAAAGTGCAGTTTGTATTGAACACAGGTGGTGCAACGCCTAAAAAGCTAAACTCCGCTACAGCGCTAAGTGCCAATACCTGGTATCATATCGCGGCAACATACGATGGCTCGACCATGAAAATCTACATCAATGGCACTTTAGATGCCAGCATGAGTGCTTCGGGCACTATCGCTGCTAATGGCACATTACAGATTTCGAGAAGCTGGGATGCCAACAGAGGCTTTAACGGCCAGTTTGATGAAATGCGGGTTTGGAAATCGGCACTGGCACAGTCGACAATTTCGGCCAATAAATGCAGTGTAAGCGCCACAAGCACCAACTTAGAGGCTTATTGGAAATTTGATGAAGGCACCGGAACTACCATTGCAGATGCAACCGGGCACGGCCACACCGCAAGCTTGCTTAACATGGAGAGTACTGATTGGTCTACTACCGTTCCTTGTTTATAGGCCCCTTTCAAAACAGTTAAATTACCAAGGAAACCTAAGAGGTTGTATCATAAATATTGAATTGTCATCCTGAGCTCGTCAAAGGACAATCGATTTTAATTTTATGTACAGCCTCTTTTAAAATCTCCCTCTTCGCTTTCTACATACGCTTTTCTATAGTAAAGCGTTTCTATAGCTTAGGTTTTAGCTTCAAATCAATATTATATCGATTTAGCGATTTGCTTACTAGCATACCATTTCTATCTTTGTAACCGTTATCTTTGCACGGATACAGATATAGGTTTAGAAAACTGTGATTTTTTTTCATGATTAAAATAACAAAACTGTACTCGTTTTTGTCCCCTTTTTGGAATAGGATGTGTAATAGCACCCATAGACACTATTTGAAGGTAGAATATAATTTTTAATTTTAAACGCTTAATTTTACCCGAATGGATATCTTATCATACCTATTAGAACTCTTGCAGCAACGCAAAGAAGTTGGTATTACCGGCTTGGGCACCTTTTATAAAAAGAAATACCCAGGAAGATACGATAAGGAAAAACAAACGTTTTTGCCTCCCGGATATACGCTGCAATTTTCAGCAGAAGTAACAGAAGAAGACGCTTTAGCCAACTTTATTTCGGCTAAAACAAACAGCACCAACGATGATGCCCGCAATCACATTGCCCAGTTTGTTGAACAAGTAAATCAAAAATTAGAATTAGACCATGAGGCCGAACTTCAAAATACTGGCCGTTTATTTTTTACCGAACAAGGATTAGGTTTCGAACCGGTCAAAAACATGAACTATGGTTCTGAATTTTACGGACTTCCATCATTGACAGAAACCGTAATTGAGGAAATAAAAACTGATTCACCTCAACAAGAGGAAGAAGTTTACGATGAAATTGCTGAAGCACCGGTGGTACCATCACCATTTGAGAATAAGTCATACCAGGCTCCGGTAATCGAAAATGTAGAATTGGATGAAGTTAAAGATGATCTTAAAAACACTTTAAAACATTCAGAAACTCCTTCAGAAGAAATTGTTGAAGCACAAGAATTTATTAAGGAACAGCATGAAGAACATCCTAACCGTTTTGGTCATACACCAGAATCGGAAGTAGAAAATATCGCCGCCGAACATCAGGCAATTGAAACACCTGAATCTGCTGAAGCACAAGATGAAGCAAATACTGCTGAAAATACACCTAAAGAAGAGGTAGAAAATACTAATCCCGAACCTGAAGAAGTAGAAGTTCCTGAATCAGAAGCTGAAAATATTGCTACTGAACAACCTGCTATTGAAACGCCTGAATCTGCTGAAATACAAGAAGAAATAGAAGAAGTAGCAAATACTACTGAAGAAGCAGAAGTACCGGAACCGGAAGTAGAAAATATCGCTTCCGAACATCAGACAATTGAGACACCTGAATCTGACGATGCACAAGACGAAGTAATTGCTACAGAAAATGCCTCAGCTCCTGAAGAAATCAATACCGTGAAGGCACCAGAAACAGTTGTCTCGCAAACTGAACCTTCGAGCCGTTTCTCGCTTAGGTCGGAAACGGAGGAACCTAAAACATACATCAATTTAGAAGACGAAGCTAAAAAAGAAGAACCTGTAATTGAGGCCCCTGCATTTATAAAAGAGCAACATGCAGAGCATCCTAACCGTTTTGGTCACGATCCAATTGAACATGGTGACGAAACGCGACAAGGTATGTCTACCTGGTTGATGATTACAATTGCAGTGTTAGCTTTGGCTGTTATTGCAGCGATAACCTATTTGGTTAAACCAGAATTATTTACTGGTGAAACAGCCCAAGCAGTAAAACCGGCACAAGTAATTGTCGATTCGCCGAAGGTTGTTGTTGATACCCTAAAAGCAAAACAGGATTCTATAGCCAAAACAGATAGCATTTTAAAAGCCAACCAGGTTCAGAAAAAAGCAGATACGGTTAAAAAAGTAGCGGCAAAACCTGCCGTTAAACCTACTGTAGAAACACCAAAAGAAAATAAAATTGTACCAAACACTGGTCCTTCTACGTTTTACGTTATTGCAGCATCTTTTCAATCAGAGAAAAAAGCACTTGTGTTTATTAAGCAAATGGAAAAAATCGGTTTAAATGCTGAAATCGCAAAAGTACCCGGCCGTTTAAAAAAAGTAAGTATAGCGAGTTTTACAACTGAAAAGGAAGCTAAAGAACAGAAAGATATTTTACAGAAAAAACTAAAGGGAAAAGGATATTTCGTACAACAAAAATCTAACAACACACAACCATAATGATAACTTTATTAATTCAGGACACCACACAAGCATTACAAGACACAGCAAATGCGGTTAACCAAGCAGTAACACAACCACAGCCAGAACTACATTTTATCGATCTGCTTTTTAAAGGCGGCTGGGTAATGGTTCCATTGGCTTTTTTAGCATTGTTAGCCTTAGTTATTTTCTTTGAACGTTATTTAACCATTAAAAAAGCAACCAAAGACGAATCGAACCTAATGGGTCAGATCAGGTCGTATATCCAATCTGGAAATTTAGAGGGCGCAATGTCGCTTTTAAGAAATAATAACTCTCCCCTTTCGCGCATGTTGCAAAAAGGTTTAAAACGCATTGGCCGCCCAATTAAAGATATTGAAGGCGCGATTGAAAATGTTGGTAAATTAGAGGTTTCTAAATTAGAGAAGAACATCAGTATATTGGGTATTGTTGCAGGTATTGCACCAATGCTTGGTTTCGTAGGTACAATTGTGGGGGTAATTACCATTTTCCACCAGGTATCAATAAAAGGTGCGATTGAAATAGGAACCATTTCCGGCGGTTTATATACCAAAATGATTACTTCTGCAACCGGACTGATTATCGGTATTATCGCTTACGTACTGTATCACATTTTAAACATTATGGTCGAAAAAATCATCCTTAAAATGGAAACCGATGCAATTGATTTTATTGATTTACTAGAAGAACCAGGCAAATAATGAATTTACGCAAAAGAACAAAAGGGTCGGTAGAAGTACATACTTCAGCGTTGAACGATATTATGTTCTTCCTGATGCTATTTTTCTTATTGGCCTCTGCCGTGGTAAATCCTACCGTGGTTAAATTGTTGTTGCCACAATCATCAAGCGGACAGCAATCGACCGCCAAGAAAGCAGTTACCGTTACGATAGACGAAAATTTAAAATATTTCGTTGAAAAGAAACCAGTTAGCATTGAAGAATTAGAGCCAACATTGGCATCATACCAAAAATTGGCACCTGATATGACCATTCTTTTATATGTATCGCGTAACGTGACTTATCAGGATGGATTTGTGGTAAACGATATTGCCAATAAATTAAAATTAAAACTTGTTGTAGCCGTTGAGCCTAAAAAATAATGAACTACAAAGCACAAAACGTACCTAACGAGGAAAATAATTACCCTAAGGCCATTGCCATAGCAAGCGGAATTATGGGCTTTTTATTGTTGATCAGCTTTTTTATCGTGATTGGCTCGTTCCAGCCACCTGAAGAAGTGGGTATGGGTGGTATGGTTGTAAATTATGGAACTTCAGCAGAAGGAATGGGCGATGATTATACCAGCATTGAAGAACCATCGGCAGATCCAAATGCCAATGGTAAAGCGCCTGATAAGGTAACGCCGGAAGAAAAAGTGACCCCAACTACCGCTACCGAAAATACTGAAAAGGAAATTCAGACACAAAATACGGAAGATGCCATTGCCGTAAATACCAAACCTACAAAACCGACTACTGCAGCACCAACTCCGGTAACTGAAGATAAGCCGTCTAAACCGGTGATTAATCAAAACGCACTTTACAAAGGCAAAAAAAATACTGGTCAGGGTCAGGGAGATGGAACTGGAAAAACACCAGGAAACCAAGGTGATAAAGATGGCGATCCATTGGCATCAAATTATGG